>RFIR01000560.1 GCA_003695135.1 Alphaproteobacteria bacterium
AGGCGAAGCTCGGGGCGGGGCTGCCGGTCCAGCTGCCGGCAGAGCTGGTCAGGCTCTGCCCGGTCACCGCATTGCCGCTCAGCACCGGCGGGGCGGTGTTGACCGGGGCGCTCTGCCCCCCGCCCAGCCCCTCCAGATCCAGCGTCGCCGTCTGCTCGGGCGAATGGCTCCTGCCGTCGGTGAGGGTGAAGGTAAAGCTGCCCAGCGTTGCGACCTGCCCGTCGGGCGGATGGGCGGAGGGATCGCCGCCATCATCATATTCCACCCGGCCGTCCTCATGCACGGTCACCGTCCTGCCGCCCAGCGGGAAGCTGTGGGGAAAGCTCACATCCGCGCCGTTGATCCGGCCCACGCGCAGCGTGTCGGCCGGGTTGGCATCGGTGGCGCCATCGAGAAGGCCGGCGCCCGTCTTTTCGCTGTAGATCGCCATTTCCGTCCTACCTCAAGACCAGCGCCACGGCGCCGTGCTGCTTGTAGCTGCTGGTGATCGCGCTGGAGATCGACAGCGGCGCCCCGGCCCCCACCGCGTTCAGCCCGACCACGCTGTGGTGGATGGTACTGTCATAGTTCACGTCCGACCAGTCCGGCCCGGCCACGCTGTAGGCGGTGCCGTCCACGGTGATGGTGGCCGCCTGCTCGATATTGCTCGAGGCCACGATCAGCGCATCGCCCGCCTGGGTGGCGATGGAGGCATCGAGCGTGGCCGCGGTGCCGCCCGCATAGCCATGCGCGGCCACCGCCCGCCCGCCGGTCTCGAACACCGCCAGGCAGACGCGGCGGTTGGTCTGGTCGAGCGTGACGGTGACCTGGCCGGGCTGGGCCGGATCGGCGGTGTGGGTGAACACCGAGATCTCCGGCGCGTTGCCGGTGCTGCCCGCCAGCCGGGTGCCCACCACCTCGGTACCGTCCACGGTGATCGAGGTGACATTGCCGTAATGGCCCAGCACCAGCAGCACGGGCCCGTTCATCGACCCCACCGCGAAGCTGTGCGTGGCCGCCCAGCTGTCCTCGTCGGCATGAAAGAGCCGGCTCAGCGGGCCGACGGCCGGGGCGGTGTCGAAGAAGAGCGTGGCATCGTCGGCAATGCCGGCAAAGGCGTTGCCGGCCGCATCGGCCACCGCCCCCGCAGCGATGCGCAGCGCCACCCGCTTGCTCGCCGGCAGATCGGCCGAGGGGGTGACCGTCAGCGTGCTGCCGGCAACCGTCAGACCGCTGCCTGCATCGGCCACCGCATCGAGGATCTCGATATCGGTGCCGTCAGAGGCGTTGCGGATGGTCACCGCCCCCGCGCCGAGCGCGATCGGCTCCGAAAAGCTCGCCGCGATAGTGGTGGTGACGGCAACACCGGTGGCGCCGATCGGCGGGTTGGAGCTGAGGAAGACCGGCGCGGTGACATCGCCCGTGCCGGCGGTGACCTGGAAGACCAGCGCCGCGGGCTGGGCGGCGGGGGTGGACAGCACCGGCCCGGCCGTGGCCTGGGCGCTGGCCGCGCCCTCGCTGTTGGCGGCGGTGACCGTGCAGCCGATCGTGGCGGCGTCATCGGCAACGGCAAGGCTGTAATCGGCCGTCGTGGCGCCGGGAATGTCGGCGAAACCGCCACCGGTGTCGCGCTGCCACTGATAGGACAGGCCCGGCACCGGATTGCCGGTCCATGTGCCGGGGGCGCAGCTCAGCGCCTGGCCCACCTCGGCCGTGCCCGAGATCGCCGGCGGCACGGTGTTGACCGGGGCCGCGAGCGCCGCGCCGACGGTGACGGCATTGGAACTCGCCACCGCCAGCGTGCCGCCGGAATTGGTCGCGGTGACCACGCAGTCGACCGCCGCACCCAGATCGCCCGGCTGGCTGGTATAGCTCGAGGCCGTCGCCCCGGCGATGTCGGTGCCGTCGGCGCGCCACTGGAAGGCGAAGCTCAGCGAGGCGGGATCGGCCCACTGGCCGGGATCGACGCTCAGCACCGAGCCCACCGGCGCCGCGCCCGAGACGGACGGCGCCACCAGATTGACCGGCGCCGGCCAGGTCACCGGGCCGATGGTGGCATTGGCAAAGGCGCTGCCCTGGCTGTTGGTGGCATCGACCCGGCAGCGGATGTCGTGCAGCTCGTCGGCGGCGACGAGCGTGTAGACGGGGCCCACCGCGCCGGGGATGTCGGCGAAGCTGCCCCCCGCGGGCCGGCGGCGCCACTGATAGGCGTAGCTGGGGGCGGGGTTGCCGCTCCACGTGCCGGGCGAACAGCTCAGCACCGCGCCGATCTCGGCCGGGCCGGAGATGGCCGGCGCGACGGTGTTGACCGGTGCGGCCAGCCCCGCCTGCACCGACAGCCGCAGCACCCGCTGGCGCTGCGCGCCGTCGAGCACCCCGCCCTGGGCGGTGGCGGTGACGGTGTAGTCGGCCGCCGCCGCCGCCGCGCCGGGGGTGCCGGAGATCACCGAGCCGGTCAGGCTCAGCCCCGCGGGCAGGGCGGGGCTGACCGCATAGGCGATGGTGCCGCCCGAATAGCTGAACCAGGCGGCCAGATCGATGCTGGCCGGCTGGCCGACCGGCAGGTCCTGGTCCGGGATCGGGGCAGAGACGAACATCGCCGCGCCCTGGGTGCCCACCGGCGGGAAGACGATGCTGAGATCGAGACCTAGCATGGTGCCGCCTCCGCCATCTGCCGGGCCGGCGGGGCGGCGCGCAATGGCCGGACGAGGCCGGGAAATACCGTCATCTGAAAAATCCTGTTCAAGAACCGCAACGCGCCTTCCACGACACCCGCGGGCGGCGGATCTCGTGAAAGGCGCGTCCAATTCCGGCCCATCCCGCCCGGCATTGGCCTGCCCGGTGCGGCGACGATTCGGCCGTCAGCGGCGACCCTAGGCAGGAAAGGTTAACAAATCCCGGCCCCTGCCCCAGCGCGGCGCTGGCCCCGGGGGCGGCGAGGGGGCGGCGTTTCGCGGCGAAACCCGGCCGGTCCGGACCGGGGCTCAGCCCGGCCCCGGCCGCCGCCGCAGCCCCAGCCGGCGCAGGAGCCCGGCCAGCCGCCCCTCATCGGGCAGCACGCCCGAGAGCACGCGCAGGCCCCAGCCGAGGCTGACCAGCGCCGCGGCGATGCCGACCATGAGCCCGGCCCAGTCGCCCTCCAGCGTCGCCAGCGCGGTGACGAGGCTCAGCGCAAAGCCCATCAGCGCCGCCAGCCTCGTGCGCGGCGCGAGGGAAAACCCGATCACCCGCCGCGCGATGGTGAAGGTGGCGGTGAAACGCGCCGCATAGGCGGCGAGATAGCCCAGCCCCACCGCCGTCAGGCCGAACCGGCCATAGAGGATCAGCGTCACCGCCAGGAACACCGCCGCCCACAACAGCTCCAGCCCCAGATACTGGAAGCGCCGCCCGCGCGACAGCACCGCATAGGCCAGCGTCACCGACATGATGCGGAACAGGTTGCCGAAGGAAAACAGCACCAGCAGCGGCGCGGCCGGGGTGAAGTCGGCCGAAAAGAACAGCGTCAGCGCCAGCCAGGCGCCGCCGATGCCGCCGATCACCATCGGCGTGGCGATGATCAGCGCCACCAAGAGCGCCTGGTTCATCGCCGCCACCGCCGCGCCGTGATCCTCGATGATCCGGGTCAGGCGGGGGAAGAAATCCGCCCCAAGCGCCTGCAGCGCCAGCCCCATGCTGACCGCCGAGATCAGCCAGGCGGAATGGAACAGCCCGGCGGTGTGCAGCCCGCTTTGCACCGTCACATGCGAGCGCATGTAGAGCATCGCCGCCTGCTGCAGGATCACCGACAGCATCAGCACCGCCCCCAGCCCCAGCATCTGCGCCGCCGGCCGCGCCAGCACCACCGCCCCCGCCGGCGGCCCGGCCGGGATGCGGCGCAAGAGCGCGAACCCCGCCGCCGCGGTCAGCACCGGCACGCAGAGCACGATGACGAACACGCCTTCGGCCCCCCACAGCGCGGCGAGCAGGATCGCCGCCAGCGTGCCCGGCAGCGCCGCCAGCGCGGTGAAGACCGCATAGGCCCGCGTCGCGCGCAGCCCCTGCAGGATGCCGCCCACCACGGCCGCGGCCACCATCGCCCCGGCGCCGAGCGCCAGCCAGCCCACCTCGGCCGCCCGGGACGGATCGCCCACCACCTCCGCCGCGATCGGGCCGCGCAGCAGCCACACACCCAGCGCGCACAGCCCCCCCAGCCCCAGCGCCAGCGCCACCGCCGCGCGGCGCACCCGCGCCTGGCCCGCCCGGTCGAGCCCGGCCTTCGACAGCTCGCGCACCACCGAGATGTTGAGCCCCAGCCCGGCCAGCACCGAGGCCACCTGCATCAGGCTGAAATAGAGCCCGGCCAGACCGACCCCGCCGGTGCCGAGAAAGATCGCGAAGGCCTTGGAGCGGATCAGCCCGACCAGCGTGCCCATGGCCGAGGCCAGCCCGAACAGCGAGGAGGCGCGGAAGGTGCGGTAGAGCGCGTCGCGGCCGTCATCCTCCCCCGCCGCCGCCCCGTCCGGCATCTCCGGCATCTCCGGCAGCGCCGCCGCCTCGGCCGGGTCCGGCACGCCCGGCAGATCCTGCGCCCCGTCACCGGCCATGGCCCGCCTCCGGCCGCCGCCGCCGCATCACTCCGCCGAACTCCGTGCGTAGATGTCCTCGTAGCGGGTGATGTCGTCCTCGCCCAGATAGGCCCCGGTCTGCACCTCGATGAGATACATGTCGAGCTTGCCGGGATTTTCCAGCCGGTGCACGGTGCCCAGCGGGATGTAGACCGACTGGTTCTCGGTCAGGAGCCGCACCTCATCGCCCATGGTGATGCGCGCGGTGCCGGCCACCACCACCCAGTGCTCGGCCCGGTGCATGTGGCTCTGCAGGCTCAGCACCCCGCCGGGCCTGACCATGATGCGCTTGACCTGGAACCGCCCGCCCAGGCACAGCGTCTCGTACCAGCCCCAGGGGCGGTGAAAGCGGGGAAACTCCACCGCCTGGGCCACCCCGGCCGCCTTCAGCGCCGCGACCACATCCTTGACCTGCTGCGCCGCGCCCATGTCGGCGACCAGCACCGCATCGCGCATCGCCACCGCGACGATGTCCCGCAGCCCCAGCCCGACCAGATGCTGGCCCTTCTCCTCGGCGCGCAACAGCGTGTTCTCGCAAGCAATCGCCGTGGCCGGGCCCGAGGTCGCCACCCCGGCGCCGTCGCGCTCCAGCACGCTCCACAGCGCGTCCCACGAGCCCAGATCCGACCAGCCCCCGGCACAGGGCACCACCGAGAGATTCTCCGCCTTCTCCATCACCGCATAGTCGAGCGAGATGTCCCCGGCCCGGCCATAGGCCTCCGCCTCCAGCCGGAAGAAGCCGAGATCGGCCCGGCCGCCCGCCAGCGCCGCGCGGCAGGGCGCCATCAGCTCCGGCGCATGCGCCTCGAAGGCGGCGAGGATGTCGGCCACCCGGAACAGGAAGATGCCCATGTTCCACAGATGCCGGCCACCCGCGACCATCGCCTCGGCCCGCGCCGCATCGGGCTTCTCGGTAAAGCGCTTCAGCGCCACCGGCCGGCCCGGGGCGGGGTCGGGCGCGGCCAGCTCCAGATAGCCATAGCCGGTCTCGGGCCGGGTCGGCGCGGCGCCGAAGGTCACCAGCCGCCCCCCCGCGGCCGCCTCGGCCCCGGCCAGCACCGCATCGCGAAACCCCTGCGCATCGGCGATGACGTGATCGGAGGGCGCGACCAGCATCAGCGCCTCGGGCGTCTCCTCCAGCCGCAGCGCCGCGCACAGCACCGCCGGCGCGGTGTTGCGCCCCTCCGGCTCGATCAGGATGGCGGCGTCATCGACCCCCAGCGCCCGCATCTGCTCGGTGACCAGAAAGCGGAAATCGGCATTGGTCAGCACCAGCGGCGCGTCGAAACCCGGCCCCGACAGCCGCCTGAGCGTGGTCTGGAACAGGCTTTCGGATCCCATCAGCGGCGAGAACTGCTTGGGATACGCCTTGCGCGACAGCGGCCACAGCCGCGTGCCCGACCCGCCGCACAGAATCACCGGTACGATCATGACGAACTGCTCCTCCGGGCCGTTCTCCTCCGGGCCGCCAGCCGCCCGCGCGCCCCCTCGCGCTCGATTTTCGCCACAAATCTGGCCTAGCACGGGTGATGTCACGCCGGCGAGGCGAAAATGCGGCGGGGCCACTGCCCCGGTGCCGCATCCCGCATCGGCAGGCCCGGCGGGGCGGGCAGCGGCGATGCGGGGCACCGCGTCGCGGCGCGCAGGGATGCGGTTTCTGCTATCCTCGCGCCGGCGAGGTGTGGCGTGACGTGACGGGACGCGCGGGCGAACGGCGCGAAGAACGGGCAGGCGGGCAGGCGTATGAAGGTCGTGATTTTCGGGTTGGGCTATGTCGGCTTCACCGCCGCCTGCTGCATCGCCTCGCAGGGCCATGCGGTCACCGGCATCGACGTGTCGGAAAAGAAGGTGCGCGCCATCCGCGCAGGCACCGCCCCGATCGTCGAGCCCGGCGTGCAGGAGATGCTGGAGACGGCGCTGGCGAAGGGGCTGATGGGCGCCGATACCGCGATCGGTTCCCATCTCGATGATGCCGATCTCGTCCTCGTCTGCGTCGGCACGCCGTCTTCGGCGGACGGCTCGCACAACATGGGCTACATCGCCGATGTCAGCCGCCAGATCGCGCAAGCGCTCGCCAATGGCGCCCGGCAGGGCCGGCCGCCGCTGACCGTCGCCTATCGCTCCACCATCCGCCCCGGCACCACCGAGGAGCTGATCGGCCCGATCTTCCGCTCCATCCTCGGCCCGGCCGCCGATGACGCGGTGAGGCTGGTCTACAATCCCGAGTTCCTGCGCGAGGGCTCGGCGGTGCAGGACTATTTCGCGCCCCCCAAGATCGTCATCGGCACCGCCGACGGGCAGCCCGATGCGGCGATGGACGCGCTCAATGCCGGCATCGAGGCGCCTCTCTTCGTCACCGGCTACCGCGAGGCGGAGATCACCAAGTTCGTCGACAATTCCTGGCATGCGGTCAAGGTCGCCTATGCCAACGAGATCGGCCGGGTCTGCCTCGCCCTCGGCATCTCGGCCGCGCAGGTGCACGAGATCTTCGCCGCCGACACCAAGCTCAACATCTCCGCCCTCTATACCCGGCCCGGCGGCGCCTTCGGCGGCTCGTGTCTCCCGAAGGACGTGCGCGCGCTGCAATACATCGCCGGCGATTGCGGGGCGGGCACGCCGCTGATCGACAGCCTCCTGCGCTCCAACGAGACCCACAAGCACCGGCTCTTCGAATACGCCGCCCAGGGCCTCGCGCCGGGGGCGAAGATCCTGCTCGCCGGGCTTGCCTTCAAGGCCGGCACCGACGATCTGCGCGAAAGCCCCAATGTCGATCTGGCGCGCAAGCTGCTCGCGGCCGGCTTCGATCTGGAGATCTTCGATCCCGGCATCGATGCGCGCAAGCTGGTGGG
>RFIR01000561.1 GCA_003695135.1 Alphaproteobacteria bacterium
ATACCAGCCGCCCCTTCGACCGACCCGTCTGGCGGGAATGCCCGAACCCTTCGAAACCGGGGGTGTCGCGGCGCGGGAAAGGGCCCGGTGATCGCGATCATCCGGCCCGATCGGGAAGGGGCGGCACGAAGCCGGGCTCGGAAAGGCATGACAGTCGGGCATCGCGGCAGGCAGCGCCAGTCCCTGTCGGTCTGCTCAGGCGCCGCGAAATCGTGGCGCCAGCGAAGTTTGTTCCCGGTTTTCACCTGTTTGACAGAGACCCATGCAAAACGCCGGCATGAATGCAAACCACTGAATCGGGCCGGTTTCCGGTCATCATGATCGCGCACATAAAGTATTTGGAAGAGACCCCTGCAAAACCTGGATGCAGGCGCACATCCTGAATGCATGAGGGTTCAGCGGGATCGGATCTGTGCGCACGTAAAATAATTAGAAAATAAATTCGCAATCAATATTTATCAATCAACAGTGAAAACAAGAAGAGCGCATGGGGCGCCACAATTTTGTGGCGCCCGCGCGGAACGCCCGGGTCTGGCTGGTTGAGTTTTGCAGAACTCTCTATTACAAATACTAAAGAGAAATTACTTTCAAGTGACTCCTGCAAAACTCCGGCGCGACGGAGCATCCCAGGCGAGACATGTTTTCTGCCAATGTATACTGCGCGCGCGTAAAGTATTTAGAAAATAATTCTCAAATCAATATTTATTAAATAGGTGAAAATCATGGATAATCGCCGCCGGCGCCGCATTTCGCGGCGCCCGGGCGAAGCGACAGGGTCTGGCCAGCGGAGTTTCGCAGGGATCTCTTCCAATTACTTTACGCACGCGCAACCATGATTTTGCAAAGCCTTGTGCATTCCGGGCATCCGCCTGCATCCATGTATTGCAGGGGTATTCCAATCATTGCACATGGGCGAGGATGTTCGCCTGGCCGTACGGCGCATTCGCCTTCAGCTCGGCAGACCGCCCCCCGGCGCCTGCCGGGTGATCACGCGCGAGGGCCATGCGGATCGTCCGCGCCAACCACCCCGACACCATCACCCCGCTCACGGCACGAAGCCGGGCAGCGGTCAGTGATCAGGGCGGCTGGTCTGACAGTCCGGATCGCCCGGCGGGCGATCACGCGCCGTTCGTTCCAATCAGCCCGGCATGGAATTCCGGCCGGTCGAGCGCGGCCCAGATCGCTCCGTCGGGCAGGCCGGCCAGCCGGCGGCCCGTCGCCTGCCAAGAGAGCCGTATGTCGTCGATCTCCAGCACCGCCAGCCGGTCGCGCGGAAACCCTGGCCCGAGCGCCTTTTCGGCGATCGCCATGAGCCAGCCCGCCCCGCGGAGATAGGCGGCGCGCAAATCCTCCGGCAGCGCCTTGGCCGACCAGTTGAAGCTGTGGCACATGGCGGTGACGAGGGGGCCTGTCGTGGTCCAGCCCTCGGCAAGCGCCAGCCGCAGCACGGCGCGAAAGGTCTCCAGCGAATGGAAATGCCGGGCGTCGGCCTGGGCGATGTCCTGCGCGGGATGCTGGCGGTAGAGATAGCACGGGCCGTCGATCATCAGCACCGCACCCACCCGCCCCAGCGTGGCCAGCTGCACGAACTGGTCGTCGAAGGCGCGGATATGCTCGGGAAACGCGACGGCATGCGCATCGAGAAAGTCGCGCCGGTAGATGCGCCGCCAGATCGAGGGCTGGCCGGTCATCAGCACGCCCGCCTCGACGGCGAAGGAGGTCATGCCGCCTTCCCGCCCGCGCGTGATGTCGGCGAAATCCGCCGCCTCGTAACTCGGGACCGCGCGCGCGCCCTCGTCATCCTCATGCAGGAACTTGAAGCCCGCCTGCACCATCTCGCGCCCGCTCAGCCTTGCCGCCTCCAGAAGCCGGGGGAACAGGCCCGGCTCGACCCGGTCATCGCCATCGCAGAAGGCAACGAATTCCGAACGGCCGGCGCGGCGGCCGAAATTGCGCGCCGAGGCGCAGCCGCCATTGGGCTTGGAGAGGATGGCGAAGCGCTCCGTATCCGGCCCGAAGCGGTCACGCAGCTTCTCGACCGAGCGGTCGGGGCTGGCATCGTCGACCACCAGGATGCGGATGTCGGGGTCGGGCTCGGCCATCAGGCTGTCGACGCAGTCCACCACGTAGTCTTCGACCCCGTAAACGGGGACCACCACGTCGAGACGCGGGCCGGCGGGGCGGGCGATCCAGGGCGAGGCGAGGCTGCCGGCGCCGGGCACCTCCACCACATGCGCCAGCCCCAGCCCGTCGAGCCGGTGCATGACCTGCCGGGGTAGGGCGGCGGTGCGGCTGGCCAGCGGCGCGCGGCAGCGCTCGGCCTCCGCCAGCGCGGTATCGAAGAGCGCCGGCGTGGCGTTGAGCACCAGATCCCAGCGCGAGTCGGGAAGCGCGAGATACGGGCAGGGCAGCGGCTCCATCCACGGCTCGAGCCCGTTCCCGGCCACCAGATCATGGAAATCCGGCGCATCGCGCGAACGGATCAGCAGCGGCGGCGTCTCGCCCCCGGCCGGGGCGGGAATGCCGTGACGGGCCACGATCCGGTCGGCAAGGCCATGGGCGGCGATATTGGCCTCAAGCGCGGGGATGAGGGCCGGGTGATGCTCGGTGGCGGTGATCCGCGCTTCGGGCCAGATGCGGGCAAGCGCGATCGGCAGCGCCCCGAATCCGGCGCCGAGGCACAGGATGTGGTCCGGCGTCAGCGCGCCCGCGCGGGCCAGCAGC
>RFIR01000562.1 GCA_003695135.1 Alphaproteobacteria bacterium
GTTCGCCGGGTCCCAGGAACCGGCCGAGATGTGCTGCACGCCGACCTTGGCGTATTCGGCCTTCCAGATCTCGTCGAGCCCATACTGGTTGAAGAGCACCGGCACGTCGAGCGAGTAGCGCAGCGCGAAGGGGAAGTAGCCGCCGAATACGGTCACCTCGGTGGGCGAGGCCATCGAATCATCGTCCGACTGCACCGCGTCGATGGTTCCCTTCTGCATGGCGCGGAACAGCTCGCCCGTCGGCACCAGCTGGTCGGAGGTGTAGAGCTCGATCTGCATCTCGTCGCCGGCGATCTGGTTGAACTTCTTGATCATCGGCACGATCACCTGCTCGGCCAGAGCCGGGCCGGCATAGGTCTGCAGGCGCCAGGTGATCTTGGGGGCGGCCGATACCACGGCGGGGGCGGCCAGCGTCGCCGCGGCGCCGATGCCGGCGGTGCGGATGAATGTGCGTCTCGTGGTCATGTCTTCCTCTCCTTGTTGAACGGTGTCGGGGTCTTCCTGCCCGTGTGTCTGCCTCTGCCCGGTTGCGGTTCGCGATCAGTTGCCTCCCAGATAGACGTAGTGCGGAAGCCACAGCGCGATCTCCGGAAACGCCATGTTGAGCGCCAGCGCCAGGATCATCACACCCACGAAGGGTATGATCGAGCCGTAGATGTCGCGCATGTTGATCTGCGGCGGCGCCATGGCGCGCATCAGGAACAGGTTGTAGCCGAAGGGCGGGGTCATGTAGGCGATCTGGGTGGTGATGGTGTAGAGCACCCCGTACCAGATCAGATCGAAGCCCAGATGCCCCACCAGCGGGATGTAGAGCGGCGCGACGATGACCAGCATGGCGGTGTCGTCGAGGAACGTGCCCATCAGGAGAAAGCTCAGCTGCATCAGGATCAGGATCATCCACGGGGAAAGCCCCAGCTTTTCGGTGAACAGGCTCTCGATCGCCTTGACCGCGCCCAGCCCGTCGAACACCGCGCCGAAGCCCATCGCCGCGACGATGATGAACATGAACATGCAGGAGACCGCGAGGGTGGAGCGCACCGATTTCTCGAACACCTTCCAGGTCATCCGCCGCTTCATCACCGCGGCGATGAAGGCGGTCATCGCGCCGATGGCCGAGCTTTCGGTCAGCGAGGTCCAGCCGTTCACGAACGGAACCATCATCGCGAAGAAGATCACCAGCGGCAGCGCGCCGGCGGTCAGCAGCCGGTATTTCTCGCGGATGTAGAGACGTCTGACCCAGGGCAGCCTGTCCTTGACCAGCGTCCAGCCGAGCAGCAGGAGCAGGATCACCAGAATCGCATGCTTGCCCTGCAGCGCGCCGGCGAAGAAGGCCGCGATCACCGCGACGATGATCGCCAGCAGCACGATATCGAGCCGAAAGGGCTCTTCGGAGACGCGTTCGTATTCGGCGCGCTCCTCCGGCCGCATCGGTGCGCCGAGCGATGGCGTGATCTTGCAGCGCAGATAGATGTAGACGATGAACATGCCGGCCATCACCAGGCCGGGGACGATCCCGGCCAACCACAGCTGGCCGACCGGCTGATGCGCGATCAGCGCATAGAGCACCAGCACCACCGAGGGCGGCACCAGAATGCCGAGGCTGGAGCCCGCCTGAATCACCCCGGTGATCATCCGCTTGTCATAGTTGCGCTTGAGCAGTTCGGGCAGCGCGATGGTCGCGCCGATGGCCATGCCGGCGACCGAAAGCCCGTTCATGGCGCTGATCAGCACCATCAGCCCGATGGTGCCGATGGCCAGCCCGCCCGAGACCGGCCCCATCCAGACATGGAACATGCGATAGAGATCGTCGGCGATCTTCGATTCCGACAGCACGTAGCCCATGAAGATGAACATCGGCAGCGTCAGCAGCGGATACCATTTCATCAGCTTCATCACCGCCGAGAACGGGATGTCCGAACCGCCCACGCCCCACAGCCAGATCGCCGAGATCGAGGCGACGAAGCCGATGGCGCCGAAGACGCGCTGCCCGGTCAGCAGCATCAGCATCATCGCCGAGAACATGAAGATGGCGATCATCTCGTAAGACATCAGGCGGCGCCCTCTTCGTGATCGTCGTAAATGTCTTCTTCATGATGCGCATGCGCCGGCTCGTCGGAACGCATGTCGATGCCGCGCAGCGTGGCCACGTCCTTGATGAATTCCGACACCGCCTGCAGCAGCATCAGGAAGATGCCGACGGTGGCGATGGCCTTGACCGGCCACAGATAGGGCCGCCAGGCGGTGGGCGAGCGCTCGATGAAGCCGAGCTTGGCCTCGGCCGCCTCGATGCCGCCGGTCGCGAAGGCATGAATCAGATCGCGGTAGAAGCCATAGGGCGCATCGCCGAAATAGCCCAGCGAATAGGCCAGTGATCCCAGCGCACCGTGGATCATCACCACCAGATAGAAGATCAGGAACCAGACGGTGAAGGCGTCGACCCATGCCTTGGTGCGCGTGCTCCAGTTGCTGTAGAACAGATCCATGCGCACATTGGCGGCGAGCTGGATCGAATAGGGCCCGCCCAGCAGGTA
>RFIR01000086.1 GCA_003695135.1 Alphaproteobacteria bacterium
GGCCACCCCGTGGCGGGGGCCGGGCGATGAGCCTGACCGCCAAGCGGGTGCTGGTCACCGGCGGCGCCGGCTTCATCGGCAGCCATCTGTGCGAGCGTCTGCTGGCGGCGGGCGATGACGTGCTGTGCGTGGACAACTACTTCACCGGCCGCCGCGGCCATGTCGCGCATCTGCTGGACAATGACCGCTTCGAGGTGATGCGCCACGACGTGACCTTCCCGCTCTATGTCGAGGTCGACGAGATCTACAATCTCGCCTGCCCGGCCTCGCCGATCCACTACCAGTTCGACCCGGTCCAGACCACCAAGACCTCCGTGCATGGCACCATCAACATGCTGGGGCTGGCCAAGCGCACGGGGGCGAAGATCCTGCAGGCCTCGACCTCGGAGGTCTATGGCGATCCGGTGGTCCATCCCCAGACCGAGGATTACTGGGGCAATGTCAACCCGATCGGGCCGCGATCCTGCTATGACGAGGGCAAGCGCTGCGCCGAGACGCTCTTCTTCGACTATCACCGCCAGCACGGGGTGAAGATCAAGGTGGCGCGGATCTTCAACACCTACGGGCCGCGCATGCACCCCAATGACGGGCGGGTGGTGTCGAACTTCGCCATGCAGGCGCTGCAGGGCCGGCCGATCACCGTCTATGGCGAGGGCCGCCAGACCCGCAGCTTCGCCTATGTCGACGATCTGGTCGAGGGGCTGATCCGGCTGATGGCCACCCCCGACACGGTCACCGGGCCGGTCAATCTGGGCAATCCGACCGAGTTCAGCATCCTGGAGCTGGCCGAGAAGATCCTTCAGATGACCGGCTCGCGCTCCGAAATCGTCTACCGCCCGCTGCCGCAGGACGATCCGGTCCAGCGCCGGCCCGACATCGCCCGGGCGCGCGCGCTCCTGGGCTGGGAGCCGAAGGTGCCGCTGGCCGAGGGGCTGGGGCCGACGCTGGACTATTTCCGCGGCCTGCTCGCCGCGGCCGGGGCCTGTGCGGGACAGGGGGGGTGAGCGGGATGGCGATACCGGCCCCGATGCGCAGCACCGGCCCCGCCGGCCGGGCGGCGGGCTGGCTCGCGGCCTGGGGCTGGTACGGGCTGGCCGGGCTCGCCTGCCTGGCGCTTCTGGCCATCAATGACGGGCCGCTGTTCTATTTCGACACCGGCGGCTATCTCGCCCAGGGCCGGTCGATGTTCAACGTGCTCGGCCTCCTGCCCGGCTCCTCCACCGCGCCCGGGGCGGCGGAGACGGCGCATGCGATCTCGGCCGACGGCACGGTGGTGGCCAGCCGCTCGGCCACCTATGCGCTGTTCCTGATGGGCCTCTATCAGACGCTGGGGCTGGGCGCGGTGCCCATGGTGCAGAGCGCGCTCCTGATCCTGAGCGTCTATCTGGCGGTCCGGGTGATCGCGCGGCTGCACGCGCCGGGGCTCGACGTGCCGCGCACCACCGCGCTCGCGGTGCTGGCCGGCTGTCTGGGCGCGGCGCCCTTCTACACCGCCTATCTGATGCCCGACATCTTCGCGCCGGTCCTGATCCTGAGCGCGGCGCTCCTGGCGGTGGCCGCGCCCGCCCTGCGCGGCTGGGAGCTTCTGCTGACGCTGGGGCTGGGGATCTTCGCCGTCACCACCCATCCCTCGCATGCCGGCATCGCCACGCTGATGGTCCCGGCCGCGGCGGTGCTGGGCGCGCTGTTCCGCATCCGGCGCTTCTGGATCGGGGTGGCGCTGATCGCGCTGATCGCGCTGGCGGCGGCGGCCGAGCGGGCCGCCTTCAGCCTGACCGTGAAGAGCGTCGCCCGGGCCGATGTCACCTACAAGCCGTTCCTGACCGCACGGCTGATCGAGGACGGGCCGGGCTGGGCCTATCTGACCGAGACCTGCCCCGATCCGGGGCTGGAGAGCTGCGCGCTGCGCGAGGCGATCGACGGCCAGCCCCAGCGCATGTACGCCTCCGACATCCTCTATTCCACCGACGAGGCGCATGGCTCGCTCGCGCGCATGCCGCTGGAACAGCAGAAGCGCATCGCCGCCGAACAGGCCCGCTTTGCCGAGCTGGTGGTGAAGAGCCATCCCTTCGGCGTGGCCGCGGCGGTGCTGCGCAACAGCGCCCGCCAGCTTGTGCATATCAGCGTCGCCATGACCCTGCCGGTCGACGAGATGGGCGCGCGGGTGGCCGCGCTGACCGGCTATCTGCCCGCCGCGCTCGCCCATGCAAGGCTGACCGAGATCCCGGCCTGGCTCGGCTGGCTCGATGCGGCGCATGGCGCGCTCTATCTGGCCTCGGCCGCGGCGCTGGCGGCGCTGACCGCCCTGCCCGGCAGCGCCCTGCCGGCCGCGCTGCGCGTGCTGGCGCTGATGGTGGTGGCCGGCATCGTGGCCAATGCCGGCATCTGCGGCGCGCTCAGCCAGCCGGCCGACCGCTATGGCGCGCGGGTGCTGTTCCTGCTGCCGCTGACGGCGGCGCTGCTGTGGATCGTCTCCAGACGGCGGCGGGTTGTTGATGCGTTCGGGTCGAGAGAGGGGTGAGGGTGATGTCCGACGAACCGGTTGCACGGATCAGCGCGGTGATGCCGGCCTACAATGCGGCCCGTTTCCTGCCCCGCGTGCTGCCGCCGCTCATGGCGATGCGCGATCGCGGCGAGCTGGCCGAGGTGATCGTGGTCGATGACCGCTCCACCGACGGCACCGCCGAGCTCGCCCGCGAGATGGGCGCGCGGGTGCTGGTCACGCCGGTCAATGGCGGGCCGGGGGCGGCGCGCAACCTCGCCGCCGCCCAGGCGGCGGGCGACATATTGTGGTTCGTCGATGCGGATGTCATCGCCTGGGAGGACGGGGCGCGGCGCATCGCCGAGGCGTTCCGCGACCGCCGCGTCGATGCGGTGTTCGGCTCCTACGATGCCGAGCCGGACGCGCCGGGCTGGCTGTCGCGCTACCGCAACCTCGTCCACCGCTTCTACCATCAGGGCGCGCGGCGCGAGGCCTCGACCTTCTGGGCCGGCTGCGGCGCGGTGCGCAAATCGGCCTTCCTGGCGGTGGGCGGCTTCGATGTCGAGACCTACCGCGTGCCCTCGATCGAGGATATCGAGCTCGGCTACCGCATCCGGCGCAATGGCGGGCGCATCCTGCTCCTGCCCGATCTTCTCGGCAAGCATCTCAAGCGCTGGACCATGCGCGGGGTGATCGAGACCGACATCTTCCGCCGCGCCCTGCCCTGGGCCAGGCTGATGATCGGGCGCGAGGGGCTCTCGGACGATCTCAACACCAGCCGCGCCGAACGCGTCCGCGCCGGTCTGGCCGGGCTCCTGATGCTGTCGCTTGCCGCCCTGCCCTTCGCCCCGGCGCTGTGGCCGCTGCCGCTGGGACTGCTGGCGACCGCGCTGCTGATCAACCGGCGGCTTTTCGCCTTTCTCTTCGCGCATGGCGGCTGGGGCGTGGCGGTGCCGGGCTTCCTGTGGCATCAGCTCTACTATGTCTATTCGGCCTGCGCCTTCGTCTGGTGCCTGGTCGAATCCTGGCTGGGCAGGCATCCGCACCGGCCGGGCCCGCCGGGCCGGCCGGCCACCCGCGGCACCGGCGCCCGCTGACCCGCGCCGCGATCCGCGCTACAATCGGTTCGGGCCCGGGCCCGGGAACATCTTCGCGTAGGGCAATCCTTGCCGAAAGGAGAGTGTGATGAGTGTCGGACACAATATCGAGGTCGGCAATGCCGCCTGGACCTTCGGCGGCAACACGCCGGATACCTTCGTCGAGCATATCCGCCAGTCGGTGCCGCTCTATGAGGAAGGCCACGA
>RFIR01000563.1 GCA_003695135.1 Alphaproteobacteria bacterium
GCAGGGGACAGCCATGACCGCCGAGATGCCCAACCCGATCGAAGGGGCACCGCTGATCAAGCCTTCCACCACCGACCACCCGCTCTATGATGCGGTGGTCGAGGCCTGCCGGTCGGTCTACGACCCGGAGATTCCGGTCAACATCTTCGATCTCGGCCTGGTCTATACCATCGAGATCGACGAGGAGGGCCATGTCGAGGTGGCGATGACCCTCACCGCCCCGGGCTGCCCGGTTGCAGCGGACATGCCGGGCTGGGTGGCCGATGCGGTCAGCGCGGTGCCGGGCGTGCGCACGGTCAATGTCGAGCTGGTCTGGGACCCGCCCTGGGGCATGGACCGGCTGTCGGACGAGGCGCGGCTGGAACTGGGGTTCATGTGAGATGGCCACCGGCCCGGCCGCGTGACGAAGCAAGGTGAACTGACATGTTCGGCATTCCGGGAAAATCGCCCGTCACCCTGACCCCCGCAGCCGCGGCACAGATCCGCAAGCTGATGGGCGGCGACAAGTTCGGCCTGCGCATCGGGCTGAAGAAGGGCGGCTGCGCCGGCATGGAATACACCATGGAATATGTCGATGCCGCCGATCCCGCCGACGAGGTGGTCGAGCAGGATGGCGCGCGGGTGCTGATCGCGCCGATGGCGCAGATGTTCCTGTTCGGAACCGAGATCGACTACAAGACCTCGCTGCTCGAAAGCGGCTTCGTCTTCAACAACCCCAATGTCGTCGAGGCCTGCGGCTGCGGCGAATCGATCCGCTTCGAGACCGGCTGATCCACCCCCGCCACCAGTCCCGCCCTGCGCGTCCGGGCCGCGTTGCGCAGATGCGCCGGGCCGGATAGCACCGGGGCCTGCCGATCGAGGGAGATACGCATGGCCAGACGCAAGCTTGTTGCCGGAAACTGGAAGATGAACGGGCTGACCGCCCAGCTCGCCGAGGTCGAGGCGCTGCTGGGCCAGATCGGCACGCCCGAATGCGAGGTTGCGATCTGCCCGCCGGCGACGCTGCTGTGCCGGCTGGCGCCGCTGATCGAGGGCAGTCCCCTGCGCTGCGGCGGGCAGGACTGCCACTGGGCCGACAGCGGTGCGCATACCGGCGACATCTCCGCCGCGATGCTGGCCGATTGCGGCGCCTCGCTGGTGATTCTCGGTCATTCGGAACGCCGCGCCGATCACTGCGAAAGCTCCGCGCTGATTGCAAAGAAGGTCGCTGCCGCCTGGCGGGCGGGCCTGCAGGCGATCGTCTGCGTCGGCGAGACCGAACAGGAGCATCATGCCGGGCAGACCATGGCGGTGGTCACCACCCAGCTGCGCGACTCGCTGCCCGAAGGGATCACGGCAGACAACACCGTCATCGCCTATGAGCCGGTCTGGGCCATCGGTACCGGCCGCACGCCGAATACCGGCGAGATTGCCGCCGTGCACACCGCAATCCGCAACGCGCTGTCCGACCGGCTGGGCGCAGAGACGGCCACGGCCATCCGCATCCTTTATGGCGGGTCGGTCAAGCCGGACAATGCGGCCGGGATCTTCGCCACCGACAATGTCGATGGCGGGCTGATCGGCGGCGCATCGCTGAAGGCGGCGGATTTCGCCGCGATCATCGCCGCCGCCGGCTGAAGCGGGCTGAAGCCGGGGCGGGGCCGGCGAGCGGCCCGCGCTTCGCTCCGTCAGTCGGCGATCAGCGCCTTCGCCTGGCCGATCCAGTCATCGCGCATCGGCCGGCCCTTGAAGCTGTTGAGCCGCGCGTCGATCCATTCCAGATCCCTGTCGTCAAACGCGGCGATCTGGCGGAAGGTGTAGATGCCAAGCTCGTTGAGCTCGGCCTGCAGCTTGGGGCCGATGCCCTTGATCAGCCGCAGATCGTCGCATTGGGCCGGAGGGCTGGCCAGCAGCCCCGCCGGCGCGTCCGGACCGAACCGGCCGGCCGACGCCTTCACCTCGGCCGCGGGCGCCTTCACCTCGGCTGCGGGGGCCGATGCCACCGCTGCCGCCTCGCTCTTGCCCGCCTCGGGCGTCGCCACCCGCGCGGCCTTGTCGGTGCGCGGATGCGCCGGCGCGCGGCGGGCGCGCCGCTGCGCGTCCTCAAAGCGCCACTCGACGCCGAAGAGCGGGGCCGCCGGCGACAGGCTCAGCCAGTATTCGAGCGGGGTCTCGCTCTGCTTCGGCATCCAGCGGTCGGGGTCGAAGAAGTTCAGGACGTTCATCGCATGTCCTCCGCATCGTCATGCTGCACCGCAGCAGATACCCCAGCGCTTGCTGCGGCGCAACATGATTCGACCGGGCGGCGGCTACAGCGATTCGTAATGGTCGGCGAGCCGTTCGAGCGCGATCTTCAGCACCACCTTGCCGGAACGTTTCGACCAGCCCAGCCGCTTTTCCGCCGTCTCGAGCCCTTCGAGGAAGCAGCAGCAGCGGAAGGCGATGTCGGACAGCCCCGGCCCCAGCGCCTTCAGCGCGCGCGAGACCCGCTCGCGGGCGCGCAGCGCATTGTCGCCCGGCTCGGCCGTCCCGGCCCCGCCCGTGGTGCCGGCGGTCAGGAAACGCTGCCAGTTCTGGGTGACGTTGGGGCCAAGCTCGGCGCGCTCGAAATCCTCGCGCAGACGCTCGCCGGCCTCCAGCTCGCGCCGCTTGAGAAAGGGGGTCCCGTCCGGGCCGGTACGGCTGGCCAGCCAGGCCAGCGGCGATTCGGCCATGTTGACCCGCATCCGCCGCGGCTTCTTCCCCGGCTCGCGCACCAGCCGCATGCCATCGGCCTGGTGCTGGGCCTGAAACGGCGTGCGTGCCTCCGAAAACCCCGGCCCCGTGCGCCGGCGCTGCAGATCCTCCTCCAGCATCCGCTCCAGCGCCGCGCGCCCGGCCGCGGTCAGCTCGTAGCAGGCCACCTTGCCGTTGCGCCGGCAGGCGATCCAGTCGCGCAGCGCGAATTCCTTGGCGATGTCGCGCTCCACGGTGGCGATCTGGCGCGGCCGGCCGGGGACGGTCTCGCGGAACACCACCGCCAGCGCTGCCTCGGGGGCGACGGCAAGGAAGGATCTCGGCTCGGACAGGCGCCGAAGGATGCGGCGCGCCTCCTTTCCGACGCGATGCTCGAAGCCAGCGGGCTCGATCGATTTGCAGGCATTCATTTGGGCAGGCTCCTTCAGCAATGCCAGTCGCTCACCAGTTCCGAAGGACTGATCGAGCCGGAAAATGGCCTCGTCGAAAAGCGGGTCGTCGCGCCGTTCCTCGATGCGGCGGACCTGCCGGTGAACCGTGGAGGGGTGGACCCCCAGTTGTCTGGACAGCGCGCGGATCGAAACGCCCTCGCTGGTATGGGCCAGATAGACCAGTGCGCTGCGTGGCGCGGATTGGCGGGCACTGGCTGCCCAGACATCGTTGCAGGCAAGTGGGGCTGACACGACTTCACCGA
>RFIR01000564.1 GCA_003695135.1 Alphaproteobacteria bacterium
CGCAATCGCCGGGCCCTTTTCGCGCCCCTCGACGCCCCCGGTTTCGAAGGGTTCGGGCATTCTCGCCAGACGAGCCGGTCGAAGGGGCGGCTGGTATCAGGCGTATCGTGCCCGGTCAGGCTCACCCGCCCGGAGAGCGAAGCGAACCGGGCATGCGCCCACCCGGGCGGGCGCCTGCCCTTGCGTTGGAGTCGGAGGTCAGTTGGAATGAAGGCGCAACGCGCCGCCACGGGCGGCGCTCGCTCAGTTCCGCTCCAGCGCCATTTCGCGCAGCGCCTCCATCGGCACGATGTCGAGCGTGCGCCGGTGCGTGGCGGTCAGCCGGATGCGCGGCGCCTGCCCGGCGGCATAGGCCTCCAGAAACCGCTCGGCGCACAGGCACCAGCGATCGCCGGGCTTCAGCCCCGGAAAGCCGAATTCCGGCCGGGGGGTGGAAAGATCATTGCCACGGGCGCGCGAAAAGGCGAGGAACTCTGCCGTCATCACCGCGCAGACGGTGTGAACGCCGCGATCCTCCGGCCCGGTATCGCAGCAGCCGGTGCGATAGAAGCCGGTGAGCGGGTCCTCCGAGCAGGTATCGAGCGGCCCGCCCAGCACGTTGACCGGCTCATCCATCTCGCCTCGCATCATGTCATCCTCCCTCTCCTGCCTTGCATGCCGTTCCCCGTCCCGCAAGCTCCCGCCATGCTGGCCCGAACCCTCACGGCGCGCGCGGCAGTTCCATCTCCGCACACAGGCCGGGCCTGCGGGGGCGAAGGCGGAAGCGGCCCCCATGCCCATCCACGACCGCCTGGACGATCGACAGTCCCAGCCCGCTGCCCGATGTCGCCGCGATCTGGCCGAAGCGCTCCATCGCCCGGTCGAGATCACCCTCCGCCATGCCACGACCGTCGTCGCAGACCGAGATCACCACCCACTCGCCTGCCGCATCCTCGACGACACGCGCGGCGATGACAATCTCGCCCAGCTCCGCCCCACCATGGCGCAGCGCGTTGTCGATCAGGTTGCCCAGCGCCTCGCGCAGCATGGTGGCATCGGCCGTGATCGTGCCCAGCTCCGCTGGCGCATCAAGCCGCAGCGCTACCCCTTCGGGCAGCCCGGACCGCATTGCCGCGACCCAGTCCTGCAAGGCCGGGGCCAGCGCCAGCGATTCGCGCAGGCCCGGCGGGGAGATCGAGCGCGCCCGCTCGAACAGCAGCAGCTTGGCGCCGAGATCGGCCGCCTCGCGTGCGGCCTGCACGAGATCGGCCGCACGCTGCCGGGCGGCCTTCCCGTCGGGTGCGTTCTGTACCGCCTCGGCCAGCGACAGCACGCCGGCAATCGGGTTGCGCAGCTGATGGGCGGCGTTGGCGATGAATTCCTGCTGGCTGGCCATGGCGCGAGAAACCTGGGCGAACAGGCGGTTGAGCGTCTCGACGATGCCGCGCACCTCCTCCGGCACCGGCCGGCGGATCGGCAACAGCTCGTCGCTGGATCGCCGCGCGATGGCGCGTTGCAGATCGGTCAGCGGTCTCAGGCCGATGCGCACGCCGAACCAGACGATCAGCGCCAGCGCACCGATCAGCCCGCTGATGGTGATCAGCGAGCGCACCACCAGATCGCGCAGGAAGGCGCTGCGCACCGCTTCGTCCTGCCACACCGTGGTGGTGAAGATGCCGGCAAACCCGTCGACCTCGGTGCGGGTCTGCAGCCGCACGCCGCGCACCGCCCGCCCCATGTAGCGGGCCTCGAACCAGGTGGGCTCGCCGGTCTCGGCCTGCTGGCGCGGAATGCCGACCGGCGGGGTGGCATAGCCGGTCACGATCACGCCGTCGGGCGCGTAGACGTGGTAGAAGACCGGACCGCCCGAGGTATCCGTAAGGATGTCCCGCGTGCGCGCCGACAGCGCGTCGCCGCCCGAGATCGCCACGTCACTGGACACCGCCAGCGCCGCCGAGAGCAGGCTGCGGTCGAACACCTCGGCCGCGGTGCGCCGGGCATTGTCGAGCTGCCACAGCCCGGCAATGGCGGCAAGGCTCAGGAGCGGCAGCAGGATGATCGCGGTCAGCCGCGCGCGAAGCGACAGCGCCCGCCTCACGACGGCGGCACCCGCAGCGAATAGCCGATGCCGCGCTGGACCCCGATCGCGATGCCGTAAGGCGCCAGCCGCTTGCGCAGCCGCGAGACATAGACCTCGACCACCTTCTCGTCGGTCGCGCTGCCGGTGCCATAGACATGGTCGAGCAGCCGGTCCTTGGACAGCGGCGCGCCATGCGCCTCGGCCAGCGCCACCAGTATCGTCAGCTCGCGCCGCGGCACCTCCAGCGCGCCCTCCGGCGCCAGAAGGCGCGGCGGGGCCAGCTCCAGCCGCAGCGGACCCAGCGCGATGGCATCACGCGGCGCGACCTCCCGCCGCCGGGCGAGCGCGCGGACGCGGGCGGCCAGCTCGTCCATGGCAAACGGCTTGACCAGATAGTCGTCGGCCCCCGAATCGAGCCCCGCCACCCGGTCGCTGGTCGCCGAGCGCCCCGTCAGCAGGATGACCGGGCGTGTATCGCCCCGCCGGCGCATGCCGCGCAGGATCTCCAGCCCGCTTTCGCCGGGCAGGTTGATGTCAAGGATCACCAGATCGCAATCCTCCTGGCGCAGGAACTCCGCCGCCGCCGCGCCGTCGCCCAGCGCATCGACGCTGTGGCCCTCGTCGCCCAGCCGGTAGGCGATGCCCTTGCGCAGACCCTGATTGTCCTCGACCAGCACGATGTGCATGCGGATTTCTTGCCACGATGAAGGCTTCATGCAAGCTTCATCGCACAGTCTTGCCGGGCAGGGCCGGAATCCGTCCGGCAATTCAGTGAGGCGGACCCGCGAATCGGGTCCGCGAGTGGGAGGAAGAAATGACCGTCTCGACAACCACCCGCCGGGTGGCGCTCGGCCTCGTGGCCGCCGCCATGGCCAGCATCATTGCCCCCGGTACCGCCAGCGCGCAGGGGCTCGACCTGACCGGAAAGACCGTGGAATGGGTGATCCCGTTCTCCGAGACCGGCGGCTCGGCCAAATGGGCCAATTTCTACGCGCCGCTGCTCAGCGAGGCGCTGCCCGGCAACCCGACCGTGGTGGTCAGGTTCATGCCCGGCGCCGGCTCGACCAAGGGCGCCAACTGGTTCCAGCAGCAGACCTTCGAGGATACCCAGGGCACGCTGATCTTCGGCTCCTCGGGCTCGACCCAGTTCCCC
>RFIR01000565.1 GCA_003695135.1 Alphaproteobacteria bacterium
GGGCGGCGCGCTTCCTGCCCGCGGGCGGGCTGGTGCGGCTGCGCCCGGGGCGGGATGCGGCGGGCGAGGCGGCGGCACGGCTGGCGGGGTTCGTCGAGCGCGCCACCGCGCGCATCGGCCCGCTGCTGGCCGGGCTGAGCCGGCGGCGCGACTGGCGTGCGCGGGCCGCGGCCGCGGCGCGGGACATGCCCGGCCGCAGCCCGGCCCGGGCGGTGGCGGTGATCGCCGGCGAGACGCTGGTCTCGGCCAATCTGCTGCGCGACCGGCTCGCCATCACCCAGCAGGCGGCCAATGCGGTGCTGCGCCGGCTGGCCGCGGCGGGGCTGATCGAGGAGCTTTCCGGCCAGAGCCGCTACCGGCTGTGGCGGGCGCGGCTGTGACCCGGGGGGGCGGCGGTGAATGAAGGTGCGGTGCGGCAGGCCAGCCGGCAGGGGGGTGCGGGCCGCGGCCCCGCCCCGGCGCGCCGCAACCGGAGAATTGCCCGGCGGGGCGGGTGATTCGCGCCCCCTGCCGGGCAGATTAACCCTCCATTTACCCTTTTTCGCACCCGCCATGCCGTTCCTTCGATCACCTGTGCCGTTCCTTCGGGCACCCCGACCCGTTCCTTGACGGACCGCGCATCGTTCCTTCGCGCACCTCGCGCGGTTGGGGCTCGACAGGGCGGGCGCGATTCCCGACACTGGCGGGCGGGGACGAAGGCGCGGGCGGGGTGCCGAACGAGAAGCGAGGCAGGCATGAGCCACGCCCGACCCGCAGAGCAGGCGGCATTCGAATTCGAGACCATCGGCGCCTCCGACGCGCCGCCACCGCCGCCCCCGCCCGAGCGCGGGGCGGGAGCGGCCGCGGCGTCGGCCCATGCGAGGGACAGCGGCGCCGGCGGGGTGCCGCGCACCGACAGCCCGCTCGACGGCACCGTCAGCGGGCAGACCGATCTGATGGCCTATCCCTTCTTCGGCCTGTCCAAGACCCCCTCGCGCCAGGAGATCCGCTTCGAGGAGGGGGGCGTGCGCGTCGAGGTCCGCCCCTCGGGGCGCGGGGTGGCGACGATCTATGACAAGGAGATCCTGATCTATCTCGCCTCGCTGGCCATCGAACGCATGAGCCGCGGCGAGGAATTTTCGGGCGTCCTGACATTCACCGCCTATGACTTCTTCAAGCTCGCCGGGCTGTCGGCGGCCTCGGGCAAGAATTATCAGCGCCTGACCGGGGCGCTGGAGCGGCTGCAGGGCACCCAGATCCGCACCACCATCGAGACCGGCGGGGTGACCGTCGAGGGCTGGTTTTCCTGGATCTCGGAGGCGCAGCTGATCGTCTCGCGCAATGCGAAGGGCGAGAAGCGCGCCCGCGCCATCCGCGTGCGCATCACCGACTGGCTGGTGCGCGCCATCGTCGCCGACGGCTCGGTCTTGAGCTATGACCGCGCCTATTTCGGGCTCAACGCCATCGAGCGGCGGCTCTACGAGATCGCGCGCGCGGGCTGCGCGGGCCGGGCGGGGACCGACGGCTTCTGCCTCGATCTGGCCACGCTGCGCGACCGGGTGGGCGTGACCAGCCCGCTCAAGAAGTTCCGCCAGCTGCTGGCCCAGATCATCGCCCGCGACGAGCTGCCGGGCTATTCGGTGCGCTTCGAGGGCCCGCTGCGCGAGCGCCGGCCGCTGGCGCGGCTGCGGGTGCGGCTGGCGCCGCGCGCCGCGGCGCTGGCCGGGGCCGATGCCGAAACCGCCCGAACCGCCGGGGCTGCGGCCGATGCCGCGTCTGCCCCGCCCCGCGCCGGGGAGGCGCCGATGTCCTGAGAACGGGCGGCGGGTCGCGGGCCGCGCTGGCAGCCCCTGCCGCCGCATGAAAAACCCCCGAGGGCCGGTGGCCCCCGAGGGCATGACGTCTTCGTCTCGCACGCGAAAGATAGCATGCCCCCGCCGCGCCGATCAAGCCCGGGATTGCCGATCCCGGGACCGGCCGGCTGCTGCCGCCCTCTCCGAGCAGAGGGAGAGCATGGATGCTGGAGAAGACCGATTGCCGCCCCGGTCCGGGGCGGCGGGCGGCGCTGGCCGAGGAGGAAGCCGCCGCGGCCGGCGCGCTGCCCGAGGGCATGAGCCGCTGGCAGCTGGTGGCCTGCCTGCGCGGGGCCGCGCCCGCGCTGGGGCTCAGCGCGGGCATGGTGGCGCTCATCGAGCTCTATGTCGATCTGAGCTGGCCGCAGGACTGGGAGGCGGGCGCGGAGCCGATCATCCCGGTGCCGCTTTGCGAGATCGCCGAGGCGCTGGGGCGCTCGGAGCGCCAGATCCGCAATCTGGAGCGGGCGCTCGCCGAGCGCGGCCTGATCATCTGGCGCGACAGCGGCAACCGCCACCGCCGCGGGCGGCGCGACCGGCGCACCGGGCATCTGAGATGGGCCTATGGCCCGTCGCTGGGCCCGTTGCGCGCGCGGGCCGAGGAGATCGCGGCGCTCGCCGCACGGGCACGCGCCGAGCGGGCCGAGGCGCGGCGGCTGCGGCTGGCGATCTCGGCGCTCAGACGCAGCCTGCGCGAGGCGCTGGAGGAGGCGGGGCCCGGGGCGGGCGATCTCGCCCGCCGTTTCGCCGATCTGCCCGCGCGTGCGCCCGCGGGCACCCCCATCGCCGAGCTTGTCCGCCGCCGGGCCGAGCTGGTGGCGCTGCGCGCGGCGCTCGAGGCGCGCCAGGGTGTCCGCGACACCGGCGATGACGGCACCACGGGCAGGCTGTCTGGCGGGGCAGGGGATGGCCCAGCCGATCCCGCGCGCCCTGTGACCGGCAAGGCGGAAATTTCCCGCCGGCAACCAACCGATACCCACAAGGATCTTTCCATGAATGGATCCTGTAGAGCCGCGGCCGGGCCACGCCCGGAGGCCCTGGCGGCGGGGCCGGGCGGCAGGCCGGATCTGCCGGGAATACCGGCATGGGCCGTTGCGCGCGCCCGGCCGGTGAACGGTGGAACGCCCGGCAGGGCCGGATTCGGGTCGGGCATCGGGCCACGCATCGGGCCGGAAC
>RFIR01000087.1 GCA_003695135.1 Alphaproteobacteria bacterium
ATAATTCCCCAATCAATATTTACTAAATATGTGAAAATCAGGAACAAACTTCGCCGGCGCCGCATTTCGCGGCGCCCGAGCGCAACGCCCGACTCTGGAAGGCAGTTTTGCAGGGGCCTCTAGAAAATAACTTCGCAATCAATATTTTTCAATCAACAGTGAAAACAGGGAAAACGCACGTGGCGCCACAATTTCGTGGCGCCCGCGCGGTACGCTCGGGTCTGGCTGGCACAGTTGCGCAGGGGTTCACAACACGTAACAACCAGCGCCGCACCCACCGTTACGCCGCGCCCTCCCAGGGCCGGGCACCGCCCTTGGCGATGGCTCTTGCGACGCAGAGCACGATTCCTTGTGCCGCCGGCATTTCGCCAGCCGCATGGCGCCTGCTGCTGCGCGTGGCCGGACTTGTTTGCGGCAGCGCCAGCCGCTAGGGAAACCCTCGTGTTCGATCTGGTGATCTTCGACTGCGACGGCGTGGTGATCGACAGCGAGGTGATCTCGCTGCGCATGCTGCTGGCCGAATTGCGCGCGCTCGGCGTGAATGTCGATCATGGCTATGTCGTGCGCCATTTCCTCGGTCGCAGCTACCCGGTGGTCATGCAGCAGATCCGCCGCGATTTCGGCGTCGAGCTGCCCGAGGGGTTTGAGGCCGACTACCGTACCCGTCTACTCGCCGCGTTCGACCGGCAGCTGGCCGCCATGCCCGGGATCGGCCGGGTGCTGGACCGGCTGGCGGTGCCGTTCTGCCTCGCCACCAGTTCCAGCCCCGAGCGGGTGCGCCGCAGCCTGCAGATCGTCGGACTGGACGAGGCCTTCGCGGGGCGCATCACCACCGCCTCGGAAGTGGCGCATGGCAAGCCGGCACCCGATCTCTTCCTGCTGAGCGCGGCGAAATCCGGGGTCGATCCCCACCGCTGCCTGGTGGTGGAGGATTCGCTGCCCGGCCTGCGCGCGGCGCGCGCCGCGGGCATGACCGTGTGGCACTTTCTCGGCGGCAGCCATCTGCGCGGGCTCGATCTGTCGGGCGATGTCCCGCCCTGGGCCGATCGACGCATCGAGAGCTTTGCGGAATTCTTCGACACCGCGCCCGGGCTTGCCGGATCAGGAAAAATGCTCGATGTCTGTTCTCAGGGCTGAACGGGACGTCTCGCCGCGCGATTTCGCCGCGCGCGCCGCCTGGATGTCCTTTGTCGGTGGCCTGACCCAGGACGAGATCGCGCGCGAGCTCGGCATCTCGCGCCAGCGGGTGCAGCGGCTGGTGGCCCGGGCCACCGCCGAGGGGCTGGTGCAGGTCCGAATCGCCCACCCGGTGGCACATTGCCTGGAGCTGGAGGCGCAGCTGAAGGCCGCCTTCGCGCTGGAAGCGGCGCGCGTGTCGCCGGCGACCGGCGGCGCCGCCGATCCGCTGACCGGGCTGGCACCCTTCGCCGCCCCGGTCATCGAACGCTACCTGACCGGGGAGGCGCCGCGGACCATCGCCATCGGTACCGGACGCACCCTGCGCGCGGTGGTCGATCAGATCGAGTTCGCCGACCGCTCGTATCACAAGCTGGTGGCGCTGACCGGCAATGTGGCACCCGACGGATCCGCCACCGCCTTCGAGACCATCATGCGCCTGTCCGAAAAGACCGGCGCGCGCCAGTATCAGCTCGCAGTGCCGGTGGTGGCGCGCACGGCCGATGAGCTGGAGCTCTATCTGCGCCTGCCGCATGTGAAGGCGTCGCTGGCGCTCGCGCGCTCGGCCGATATCGCCTTTGTCGGCGTCGGCCAGATGGGCGATGACGCGCCGCTCTACCTCGACGGTTTCGTCACCCGCGAGGATCTCGCCGAGCTGCAGGCAGCCGGCGCGGCGGGCGAGATTGCCGGCCGCGTGTATGACGAGGAGGGCCGCTATCTCGACCACCCGCACAACCGGCGTCTGGTCGGCATGCTGGTGAGCGCCAGCGAGCGGCCGGTCTGCTGCATCGCCGCCGGGCCGGGCAAGATCCGGGCGCTGCGCGCAGCGCTCAAGGGGGGTCTGGTCTCGCAGCTGGTGGTCGACGAGCCGACGGCCACCAAGTTACTGTCGACTGCGTGAGGTTGCCGAGCGCTGATCGCACCAAAGGCAATCGGTTGCCTCAATTCCCGGCTCTACGTGGCGCCGGCGGACAAGGGCCATGCTCGAGAATAGGTGGGCCGGCGGGTTCCACCCCCCGCCCGTGGCGCGTAAGCCGCCACGGGCATGCGCCCGCCCGCCCGATGGCGGGCGCATTCGCGCCCACCCGGGCGGTCGCACGCCCTTGGGTCGGGAGTATGGGCAAACAAAATTGCGGAGGGGAACGCCCTACTGCGTGGCCGCCTTGCCGATCGCGGCGAAGGCGGCGTCGAGCTCGGCCGCTGCCGCCTTCAGATCGGGCCCGCCCTCATCCATGTAGGGCGCGAAGACGAAGGACGGCGTCTTCCAGCTCAGCGTCGCGGTCTTGTCGGGGTTCTCGGTGACATAAAAGCGGATCGGGGCCTCGATCATCGCCGCGGTGGACAGGCCGAGGATGCGCACCGCGTAATCGTTGCGGAACACGCCGACCACCATGTTGCCCGGGATGGTGATGCCGCGGCTCGCCGCCATCTTGGTCGGGCCGGCCTGGGTGACCAGACCGAACCTGTTGGCCTTCACCGCCGCGCGCAGATCGCCAAGCAGCGTGTCGAAATCCTTGGCCGTCGGGATCACCTCCCAGCCCGGACGCGGGGTCAGCGGCCCGGCCATGGCCAGTCCGGGCAGAAGCAGGATGAGGGCGAAAAGAAACCTGCGCATGATCGGTTCTCCTAGATGCGTTGCGGATTGAGGGGCGGGTCCATCGACAGCCAGCTGCGCAGACCCACCCCGATGGTCGAGCCGAGAAAGCCCCAGATCAGCCACCACAGCCCGTGCAGGCTGCCGGAGGTCATGCCGCCGAGATAGGCGCCGATATTGCAGCCATAGGCCAGCCGCGCGCCATAGCCCATCAGGAGCCCGCCGGCGATGGCGGTCAGCAGATCGCGGCCAGACAGGCGCCAGACCGGCGCGAAGCGTCCCGCCAGCCCCGAGGCCATCAGCGCCCCGATCAGGATGCCGAGATTGGAGGCGTTGGTGGGCGAGGAGATCAGGCTGCCCGCCAGATCGCCCTTGCGCCAGCCCTGCCAGTAGCTCAGCGATCCCGGATCGAGCCCCAGCGCATCGGCCGCCTGCGCGCCCCAGACGGCAAAGCCGTAGGTGATGCCCCAGGGCCGGCCGACCAGCGCGAAGAAGCCGATGCCGAC
>RFIR01000566.1 GCA_003695135.1 Alphaproteobacteria bacterium
CAGCCGGGCAGGCCGATCACCGGGCGATCGCCCAGCGCGCCCAGAAACAGCAGGTTGCCCGGATCGACCGGCATGCCGAAGCGCTCGATGCGCCCGCCCGCAGCGATCAGCGCGGCGGGGCCGACATCGCCCCGGTCCTGCGTGGCCGAGCCGCCGAGGATCAGGATCATCTCCGCCTCCGCCTGCCCCAGCGCCGCGCGCAGCGCCTCGGTCTCGTGCCCGGTCACGGTCTCGGAGGCGACAGTGACGCCGAGCGCGGCAAGCCGGGTGCGAATGGCCCCGAAACCCTTCTCGATCACGCTCGGCTTCATCCCGGAGATGCGGGTGGCGATGATGTCGGCCGAGCGGCGGGCGACGCGATGAAGCCTCAGCGGCGGGTCGGCGGCAAGCAGGTCCGCGGCGGCATCCACCACCCGGCCCGGCACCGCATAGGGCAGGATCTTGACCGTGGCGACCATGTCGCGCGCCGAGACGCGTGAAAGATCGGGCAGGGTGGCGAGCGTGACCGCCTCGTCCACCGCGTTGAGCCGGCGTACCGCTTCGGCATCGACGCGCAGCACGCCGGTCTCTGCAGCATGCAGATTGACCCGGCCGGTGAAGGGCGCCTGCACCGCCAGCCCCAGCCCCGCCGGATCGGGGGCCAGCGCGGCGGCGATGCGGGCGGCGGCCTCGTCCTCGCCGACATCACCCGGCTCCAGCCGCGCGACGGTCAGCGATGCGATGCCCTCGGCCGCAAGCACGGCGACATCCTCACCCGACAGCACCCTTCCCTTGCGCAGACGCCTGCCCGCCAGCACAACGGAATGAGCGAGGATCGTGCCTTCGGCCTCAGCCGTCGGGACGGGGCCGAATTTCATGCCGCCGAGGCGCGCGCCTGCGGCCGGGTTTCCGGCCGGCGCAGGCGTTCGGTGATCTGGGCGAGGATCGAGATGGCGATCTCGGCGGGCGATTTCGCGCCGATATCGGCGCCGATCGGCGCGTGGATGCGGGGAAACTCCGCCTCCGGCACCCCGGCCTCGGCCAGCCGGGCCAGACGCTTGGCATGGGTGCGGCTGGAGCCGAGGCAGCCGAGATAGAAGCAGTCCGAGGCGAGCGCGGCGACGATCGCGGGATCGTCGAGCTTGGGATCGTGGGTCAGTGTGACCACCGCGGTGCGAGAATCGAGGCCGAATTCGGCCAGCGCCGCATCGGGCCAGTCATGCACGATATTCTCGCCGGGAAACCGCGCCGCGGCGCCGAAGGCCTCGCGCGGGTCAATCAGCAGCGTGTCATAGCCGGCGATCCGCGCCATCGGCATCAGCGCCTGGGCGATATGCACCGCGCCGACCACCGCCATGCGCAGGGGCGGGTTGTGTACCGCCAGAAACCAGTCGCCGGCAAAGCGCGAGCGGTCGGAGAGGAACGCCGCCTGCGCCTCCGCGGCCAGATCGGGGGCCAGCGGGTCGGTGCCGGGCCGGATCAGCCTCCGCTCCCAGCTGGCCAGATTGACGGCACAGATCACCGGTGCGCGCGCGCTCCGCGCCGCGATCAGCTCGTCGAGCAGATCGAGCGGCACGCCGCGCCCCTGCCCGACCGGCTCGAGCAGGATGCGGATGGTGCCACCGCAGGCGAGCCCGACCGCGAAGGCGTCGTCGTCGGAGACGCCATAGGTCAGCACCCGGCATTCGCCATCCTCCAGCGCCTCCAGCGCCTCGGCGACCACCGCGCCCTCGACGCAGCCGCCGGAGACCGAGCCCATGATCTCCGCCTCGCCCGAGATGGCGAGCTGGCTGCCCACCGGCCGCGGCGCCGAGCCCCAGGTCTCGATCACCGTGGCCAGCGCCGCCGGCTTGTCCGACGCGACCCAGTCGCGCGCGATCTCGGGAATGCGGTCGTGTTCGGCGCTCATCCTCTCGGCCCTCCCTCTCTCAGCCCTCGCGTTGCGAGGCGTCATCCGCCCCGCCGGCCAGCAGGGATATATCCTGCCAGCCATAGGCGCATTCCTCCACCGGTTTCCCCGCCCAGCGATCCATGCCGCGGGCGATCACGCGCCCGCCGAGATGGGCGTAGAACCCCCGCGCCTGGCGGTTGCGCACCAGCACCCAAAGGGCGAGGCTGCCATAGCCCCAGGCCGCGAGCGCGGCGGCCATCTCCTGCATCAGCACCCGGCCGAGGCCGAGCCCCTGCGCCGCGCGCGGTAGGTAGATGGTGCTGATCTCGCCGCCATAGCCCAGCTCGCGCAGGGTCCGGCTGCGCTGCGTCCCGCAGGAGCCGAAGCCCAGCAGCTTCGCCCCGCGCTGGGCGACGAAAAGCATGGTGTCGCCGCGGGCCAGATTGGCGTCCCACTGATGCGCGGACCGCGCCGGCGTCAGGCGCGCCAGCCCTGCGGGGTCGAGGATGCCGGCATAGGTCTCGCGCCAGCTCTCGACCTGGATCGCGCCGACCGCCGGCAGATCGGCGGCGATGGCGGGACGCACGGTCAGCCGCTCCCGCGCCCCCGATCCGGCTGCGCTGGCATCGTCCCGGTCCACGGCAGTTCGATCCTTTCTCCGGCCCGTCCCGCGCCATCATATAGGCGCAGAGCCGGTCCCGAACAGCCCTTGCGGAGGATCGGTTCACGGCCTGCGCATGCGGCAGATCACGAAAGCAGGCCGCGCCCCGTCCGATCCCGACCGGCCCGGACCCGAATCCCCGCCCGGGCCTCGGCCCCGGTCCGCGCTCAGAGCAGGCGCATCAGCCGGTCGCGTTCACCGGCATCCTCGGGCCGCGACAGTGTCTCGGAAAGCTCCTCCAGCGAGGCGATGTTGTGGGCGGAGCGGAACACGTCGACATGGGGCAGGAGCGCGCGGATGCCGCCCGCCTTGGGCGCGAAGCCTTCCCAGCGCAGGAGCGGGTTGAGCCAGATCAGCCGCCGGCAGGACAGCTGCAGCCGCTCGGCGGCGCGTTCCAGCCGGGCGGGATCCTCGCGGTCGAGCCCGTCGGTGATCAGCAGCACCACCGCCCCTTGCCCCAGCACCCGGCGCGACCAGTCGCGGTTGAACGCCTCCAGCGTCGCGCCGAGCCGCGTTCCGCCCTCCCAGTCCTGCGCCTCCTGCCCGGCGGCGGCGAGCGCGGCATCGGCGTCGCGCGCCTGCAGATGCCGGGTGATGTTGGTCAGCCGCGTGCCCATGGTGAAGACATGCATCTTGGCCCAGCCCGCGCCCCTCGCATTGGCCGCGGTATGCAGAAAATGCAGCAGCATGCGCGAATAGCCCGACATCGAGCCGGAGATGTCGCAGATCGCCACGAGGTTGGGCCAGCGGCTGCGCCTTTCGCGCAGCACCAGCCGGCGGATCTCGCCGCCCGTGCGCATGGCGCCGCGCATGGTGCCGCGCCAGTCGGCGATATGCCCGCGCGCGGCCAGCCGGGTGCGGCGGCTGGCGAGCGGCTTGACGGGCAGCTTCAGCCGGGCGATGGCGCGGCGGGCCTCGGCGGCCTCGGCGGCGCTCATCTGCTCAAAATCCATCGACTTCAGCCGTTCCTCGGCCGAGAATGTCAGCGAGGCATCGACCTCCACCATCTCTTCCTCGCCCGCCTCCGCCGCCGGCGCCGGACGCTCGACCCCCTCCAGCAGCGCCTCGGCCGCGCGCCGCTCGGCGCTCTGCGGCGTGCGTTCCTCCTGCACCCCGCGCAGCGCAGGCAGCATCATCGCCATCATGTGTTCGAGAAACTGCGGATCGCGCCAGTAGAGGCGGAAGATCTGGGCGAAGATCTGCCGGTGTTCGGCGCGCGAGACGAAGCAGGCATGCAGGGTCCAGAAGAAGTCGGCGCGTTCGGTGAAACCCGCCGCCTCCACCGCGCGGATCGCCTGCACCACCCGGCCCGGCCCCACCGGCATGCCGGCCGCACGCAGGGCGCGGGCGAAATGGGTGATGTTCTCGGGCAGCCGGCCCGCGGGGTTGACCATGATTTCGGGCTGGCCGGTCATGGCAGCGGGCAGCCGATCTCGATCAGGTTGCCGTCGGGATCGTTGAAATAGACCGAGAGGATCGGGCCGCGCGCGCCGGTCTTTTCCACCGGGCCTTCGAGGATGCTCACCCCGGCCTCGCGCAGGCGGTGGGCAACGGTCGCCGCGGGCAGGTCGGAGAGCAGGCAGACATCGCCCGAGCCGATGCAGGCATGGTTGCGCGTCTCCTGCCCCAGCGTCTGCAGGTTGATCTTCTGATCGCCCATGCGCAGCGCCCGGCGGCCGGCGGCGAAGGTGATGGCGTCGACGCCCAGCGCGCGGGTGTAGAAGGCGACGGCCGCCTCGATGTCGCGCACCGTCAGCACGATATGGTCGATGGCGCGGATCATGGCGTCAGGTCCCGGGCGAGCGGGCCGCACCCTCCCGCATCACCTCGCCTGGAAGTGGTGTCCCATCCTGCCCGGTTCACCCGGACACCCGACACAAGGGCAGGCGACCGCCCGGGTGGGCGCGAATGCGCCCGCCAGGGGGCGGGCGGGCGCATGCCCGTGTCGCTTCGCGCCACGGGCGGGACCACCCGGCCGGGAATGCCACGTTCTGAAACCGGGTGCGAGGCCCGCCCGGAACCTGCCAGGCCGGAGAAGGTGGGCTGCGTTTGCGCCATGGCTCACGCCGGTTCCAGAGTCGCCCGCGCCTCGTCGAGCAGGCGCTTGACCTCGCTGCCCTGCAGCCGGGCGATGTCGTCCTGATATTTCAGCACCGCGCCCAGCGTGTCGGCGATGACTTCCGGCGAAAGCTGCACTGCATCGAGGGCGACGAGGCACTTGGCCCAGTCGATGGTCTCGGCCACGCCGGGGCGCTTGAACAGGTCCTCGCGGCGCAGGCGCTGGACGAAGGCGACCACCTCGCGGCTGAGCGTCTCGGCCGCCTCCGGCACCCGGGCGCGGATGATCGCCATCTCGCGCTCAAAATCGGGATAGTCGACCCAGTGATAGAGGCAGCGGCGCTTGAGCGCGTCATGCACCTCGCGGGTGCGGTTGGAGGTCAGCACCACGATGGGCGGCTTCTCGGCCCTGATGGTGCCGATCTCGGGAATGGTGACCTGAAAGTCGCTCAGCGCCTCGAGCAGGAAGGCCTCGAAGGGCTCGTCGGTGCGGTCGAGCTCGTCGATCAGCAGCACCGGCGGCCCGCCCGGCTGGGGCGACATCGCCTCCAGAAGCGGCCGGCGGATCAGGAAGCGGTCGGAGAACAGCTCCTCGGTCAGGCTCTCGCGGTCGGTGCCCTCGGTGACCTCGGCGGTGCGGATCGCCACCATCTGGGCGGGAAAGTTCCATTCATAGACCGCCGAGGCGGCGTCGAGCCCCTCATAGCATTGCAGACGGATCAGCCTGCGGCCGAGTCCGGCGGCAAGCGCCTTGGCGATCTCGGTCTTGCCCACCCCGGCCTCGCCTTCGAGAAACAGCGGCCGGCCCAGCTTCAGCGACAGGAACACCACCGTGGCCAGCGCCCGCCCGCAAATGTAGTTCTGACCGGCGAGCAGCGCCTGGGTCGCCTCGATGCTGTCTGGTAATTCGGCCAAGATCGCCTCCCGTGACACGACCGGCGCATCAGGAATGCCTTGCACGGCGGAAATCAACCCCCCATGGCGATGCGCCGCATGCCCGCGCAGGGATCTGCCTACAGCAGAAGCATCCCGGCCAGGCCGAGGAAGACAAAGAACCCGACCACATCGGTCACCGTCGTCACGAAGGTGCCCGAGGCCAGCGCCGGATCGGCACCCAGCTTTTCCAGCCCCAGCGGGATGAGGATACCCGCCAGCGCCGCCGCCAGCAGGTTGATCACCATGGCCAGGCCCAGCACCACCCCCAGCATGGGCGAGCCGAACCAGACCACCCCGAGCGCGCCGACGATCACCGCAAAGGCAAGGCCGTTGCCCAGCCCGACCAGCACCTCGCGCAGCACGACCCGATCCATGTTGGATGCGGTCAGATCGCGGGTGGCCAGGGCGCGCACCGCCACGGTCAGTGTCTGGGTGCCGGCATTGCCGCCCATCGAGGCCACGATCGGCATCAGCACCGCCAGCGCCACCACCGCCCGCAGCTCCTCCTCGAAAAGCGAGATGACCAGCGAGGCGATGACCGCGGTCACCAGATTGATCGCGAGCCAGGGAAAGCGCAGGCGCACGATCTCCCACACCCGGTCGGTGATTTCCTCGTCGCCGACGCCGGCGAGGCGCCTCATGTCCTCCTCGGCCTCCTCTTCCAGCACGCCCATGGCGTCGTCGATGGTGATCACGCCCACCAGCCGGCCATCGGCATCGACCACCGGCGCCGAGACCATGTGGTACTGGTTGAACGCATAGGCGACCTCCTCCTGCGGCTGGTCGGCCCGGATCAGGTGCAGATCCTCATGCGTGAGGCTGGCCAGCGGCACCTCGCGCCGGTTGGCCATGATGCGCGAGAGCGCCACCGCGCCGACGGGATGCATGCGCGGATCGGTCAGGATGACGTCATAGAACAGCTCCGGCAGGTCGTCGGAGGCGCGCATGTAGTCGATGATCTCGCCCACCGTCCAGTGCTCGGGCGCGGTGACCAGCTCGCGCTGCATGAGCCGGCCGGCGCTGTCCTCGGGATAGGTGAGCGAGCTTTCCACCGCGGCGCGGTCGGCGTCGTCGAGCGCCTCCAGCACCTTTTCCTGCACCGGTTCGTCGAGATCCTCGACGAGATAGACCACGTCGTCGGTCTCCAGCTCGTCGCCCAGGCGCTGCAGCTGTGCCGGGCTGAGCAGCGGCATGATCTCGTCGCGCACGCCCTCGGACAGTTCCGACAGCATCTCGGGGTCGATCCGGTCGCCCCACAGCGTGATCAGCCTCTCGCGGCTGTCCGGCTCGATCTGTTCGAGGAGGTCGGCGATGTCCGCGGCGTGCAGCGGTTCGAGCAGCCCGGCGAGGCGCGCGGCGTCGCCGCTCTCCACGGCGGCGAGCACCGCATCGACGAGCTCCGCACTCGGCAGCTGCGGCTGGCGTGGGGATTCGGTCACGAGGCTGTCTTCGCTCATTGCTGTTCCCCTTCTGCTGCGGAGGCCCGCTTCTAGCCGCAAGCTCGCGCATTTGAAAGCGACGCGCGAACGCGCGGTTTACCCCATCGCCGGCTTGGCCTAGTCTCGGCGCCCGGGCAGAAAGACCCGATCCGCAGGTTTCGCAGACGAAGGCCGTGACCCAGCAGACCCAACCGCCGAGGCCGAGACGCGCCACGCTGGCCGAGCTGCGCGAGGAGGCGATCCGCGACCACCATGCCGGTGCGCTGGACAAGGCGCGGGCGAAATACCGCCTCTATCTGGCCCGCGCCCCTGAAGACGCCGCGATCTGGACCAATCTGGGCGCGCTGCATCGCAGCCAAAAGGATTATCCGGCCGCGGTGGCCTGTCAGCGCAAGGCGGTCGAGCTCAAGCCCGATGGCATCGACTTCCTCAACAATCTCGGCAATGCGCTGTTCGACAATGGCGAGCTGGACGAGGCGCTGGAACTGCGCCTGCGCGTGGCCGCCGCCCAGCCGGACCGGGCGACGCCGCTGCAGTATGTCGCCACCTCGCTGCGCGCGCTCAACCGCAATGCCGAGGCGATCGAGGTCTGCGAAAGGGGTCTGGCGCTGGAGCCCGATCACAACGAGCTCAAGCTGCAGCGGGCGCTGGCCGAGCTGGCGCTGGGCGACTATCCGCGCGGTTTCGTCAGCTTCGAGGCGCGCTGGCAGGGCGACGAGATTTCCAAGCCGGAATTTCCCGAACCCGAATGGGATGGCAGCGATCCGGCTGGAAGGACGCTGCTGGTCATGCCCGAGCAGGGCTTCGGCGACACGGTGCTGATGGCCCGTTTCCTGCCCTGGCTGAAGGCGCGCGGGGCACGGGTGCTGCTGGCCTGCAAGACGCCGCTGATGCGGCTGTTCGACGGGCTGGAGGGGGTGGACGGGCTTCTGGAGATCGGCTCGCGCAAGCCGCCCATCGACGGCTGGGTGTCGATGATGAGCCTGCCCCGGCATCTGGGGCTGAGCATGGAGAACCTGCCGCCGCCGGCGCGGCTGACCGTGCCGGAAGATTCGCGCGAGCGGGCGAAGATGATCCTCGCGCCCTTTGCCCGGCGGCTGAAGGTGGGCGTGCTGTGGTCGGGCTCGGTGACCTACCGCGCCAACCACAAGCGGTCGTTTTCCCAGGACATGTTCTACCGGCTGGCGGCGATCCCCGGCCTGCAGCTCTTCAGCCTCTACAAGGGGCCGCTGCATTCGGAGTTCCAGTCCTCCGGCCTCGCCTCGGTGGTGATCGACGCCTCGGGTTCCGATCGCGACTTTGCCGACACCGCCGCGCTGATCGAGGGGCTCGATCTGGTGGTGAGCATGGATTCGGCGGTGGTCCATGTCGCCGGCTCGCTGGGCGCGCCGGTGTGGAACCTGCTGCATTTCTCGGCCTACTGGCTCTACGGGCCGTTCCCCGACCACACGCCGTGGTATCCCTCGATGCGGCTGATCCGCCAGCCGGCGCCGGACGACTGGGACAGCGTGTTCGACCGCGTCGCGGCGGAGCTGGGCGAAATGGCCGGCAGGACGGCGGGATGAGCGATATTCTGATCCCGGTCTCGCCGGGCGAGCTGGTCGACAAGATCACCATCCTGCGCATCAAGGCGGCGCGGGTGGGCGATGCCGGAAAGCTCGCCAATATCCGCACCGAACTGGCCGCGCTGGAGGCGGTGGCAAGGGATGCGATTCCCGCCGATGCCGCGCTGGAGGCGCTGACGGGGCAGCTGCAGGCGGTCAACGAGCGGCTGTGGGAGATCGAGGACGCGATTCGCGACTGCGAGCGCCGGGGCGATTTTGGCCCGGCCTTCATCTCGCTCGCCCGCGCGGTCTATCGCACCAACGACCGTCGCGCCGCGATCAAGCGCGAGATTAACGAACGGCTCGGATCGGCCATCGTCGAGGAAAAGAGCTACACAAAATACTGAGAATTCGACCGGTTAAGCATGGCGAAATCGCGCTGACGTAGCCTTTGCGCACCCGCCGATGCAGGAGTGTGTGCCATGACCATGTCGCTTTCCGCTGCCGCCGTTCTCTACTCATCCGGATCCGTCATTTCCGCCCGGGCCGATCTGGTGACGCGCGGGCTCGATGAACGCGAGGATCTGCGCCCCGATGCCGACAAGGCCGTAGCGCGGGAGCGTGAGATGGCCGGGGACCGCCCGTCCGACACGCCCGAGGAGGCGCGCCGGGCCGAGCCGCGCGACGCACTGCCGCCGGCCGGCGGGCGGGAGGATTACGCCAGCCGGGCCGAGATGTCCTCGGGCCGCGCCCGCAGCGCGATCGAGGCCCTGCAGCATCGCATCGAGGCGATGGTCGCGGCGCTCGAACGGCTCAAGGGCGCAGGCGAGTACGGCACCGACAGGATCCTCTACATCGCCACCGGCGCCGGCGACGACGTGCTGAGCATCAATGACAGCCATGTCGGAGCCATCGCCACCGGCGCGGGCAATGATGCAGTCGCGGTCGCCGCCGATGCGGTCGATTCGATTCAGACCGGCGACGGCAACGACGCGGTGGCGGTGATGGCCGAGGAGGTCGGCCGCATCGCCGGCGGCAAGGGCAATGATGCCATCGCGGTCGATGCCGGCATCATCGGCGTCATTCGCGGCGGAGAGGGCAACGATGCCATCGCCGCAGCCGCTTCGGTGATCGGCGGGGTCGGCGGCGGCAAGGGCAATGATTCGATCGCGGTTCTCGCCCACCGGGTTGGCGAGGTGCGCGGCGGCGCCGGCAACGACACCATCGACATCACCGCGCTCGAGGCCGGCTTCTCCGGCGAGGGCATCCGCGGCGGCCGCGGCGACGACCAGATCCGCATTCAGGCCGAGGAAGCCCGGATGGGCTTTGCCATGGGCGACGGGCATGACAAGGTCGTGATCGGCGCCGGCACCGATCTGCTGATCGATCTGGGCGCGGATCTGGCGGCCGGTCCGGGCGATGTCAGCATCGAGATGGGCAGCGACGGCTCGGTGATGCTGAAATTCGCCTCGGGCGATTCGATCCATCTGCAGAATCCGGCAGATGCGGCCTCGATCACGCTGAATTTCGGCGAGGCGGGAACCTTCTCGCTTGAGGACGTGATTGCGATCGCCTCCGGCGGCGGATCGGGCAGCAGCGGCTCTGGCAGCGCCGACCGCACCCCCGATGCCACCCTTGCCGGCAGCGCTGCGGCATCGGTCTCATCCGGCCCGACCGCAGTGATCCACCCCGTCGACCCCGAGGCCGAACTGCCCGACAATGCAGAGGCGGAGGTTCCGGTGATCCCGGGGCTCGAGGAAGAGGCGGAGCGCGAGAGCGCGCCGTCGAAGCGGCCCGACGAGCCGGGCATTGCCGTGGACACCGGACCCGACAGTGTGGCGCGGGGTGAGGAGCTGTCAGAGCCGCTCGATCTGCGCATCTGAGCATGTCCTGCCCTTGCTTCCGGGTCCCGATCCGGAGGCGACAGATCGCGGCGCGCCCCGGCGCGCCGCGATTGCGTTCGGCCGCAGGTCCAGAATCAACACCCTGACCATGCCGCCCCGGATCACAACTTGAAGTTGCAACATCGGCACGTTGCAATCAATATGCAAATATCCGACCACAACCTGCAGTAACAGTATATAATCGGTTTCAATTTCACCGGGTCCCATCTGTGCGCAAGATCACTGTTTATCCACAATATTCTGTGGACAACCCGGAGTTTGCTGCCCTCTCGCCGCGACTCGTCTTGATTGCCGGACCGGAATCCGCCATGTTCTCCGTGTGAGCGTTGCGCGTACGGGGTGGGGGCTCCGTCGCAATCGAATTGTGCACTGCGCCGGACCGCGATGTCGCCGAAAAGGCGGTATTGCGGTCCGAGACGTTCGGACCTCCGCCACCTATCGCCCTGCTCGTCGGTCTTCGACGCTCGCCGCCCCGCTCGTCAGCCGCCGCCGCCCGGCGCCCCGCCAACAGGCCAGCGCCCGTCGGCCAAAGGTTGCGAGCCGCGATCCCTTCGCAACCGCCGGACCAGCAGCCCGGCAATGTGATACACCGGTTCCCTTCGCGCTGCCGCTGGTCTAAAGCCGCGCCATGTCCGCATCACCGCCACCCGCCCCCCGCCCCGGCTCCCAGCGCCGCGGCGCGCGGCATCAGCCGCAGATCGGCATGGTCAGCCTCGGCTGTCCCAAGGCGCTGGTCGACAGCGAGCGCATCCTCACGCGTCTGCGCGCCGAGGGCTATGGCATCTCGCCCGACTACCACGGCGCCGAAGCGGTGATCGTGAATACCTGCGGCTTTCTCGACAGCGCGCGCATGGAAAGCCTCGAGGCGATCGGCGAGGCGCTGCAGGAAAACGGCCGCGTCATCGTCACCGGCTGCCTCGGCGCCGAGCCGGAGGTGATCGCCGGCCGCCACCCGCGCGTGCTGGCCATCACCGGCCCGCAGCAATACGAGGCGGTGCTCGATGCGGTGCATGCGGCGGTCCCGCCCGATCCCGACCCGTTCACCGACCTGATCCCGGCCGCCTCGGTGCGGCTGACCCCGCGCCACTACGCCTATCTGAAGATCTCGGAGGGCTGCAATCACGCCTGCCGCTTCTGCATCATCCCCTCGATGCGCGGCCGGCTGGTCTCGCGCCCCGCCCATGCGGTACTGCGCGAGGCCGAAGGGTTGGTTGCATCGGGCGTGCGCGAGCTTCTGGTCATCAGCCAGGACAGCTCCGCCTACGGTCTCGACCTGCGCCATGCCGAGGAACGCGGCCACCGTGCCCACATCACCGATCTCGCCCGCGATCTGGGCAGCCTCGGCGCCTGGGTACGGCTGCACTACGTCTATCCCTACCCGCATGTGCGCGATCTGATCCCGCTGATGGCCGAGGGGCTGGTGCTGCCCTATCTCGACATCCCCTTCCAGCACGCCCATCCCGACACGCTGAGACGCATGGCCCGGCCCGCCGCGGCGGAAAGGACGCTGGAGCGCATCGCCGAATGGCGCGCGATCTGCCCCGAGCTGACCCTGCGCTCGACCTTCATCGTCGGCTTTCCCGGCGAGACAGAGGCGGAGTTCCAGACGCTGCTCGACTGGCTGGAGGAGGCCCGGCTCGACCGGGTGGGCTGCTTCCGCTACGAGGACGTGAAGGGGGCGGCCGCCAACGCCCTGCCCGATCATGTGCCGGAAGAGGTCAAGGAGGAACGCTGGCACCGCTTCATGGAAGCTGCCCAACGCATCTCGGCCGGGAAAATGCAAGCGCGGGTCGGCAAGGTGGTCGAGGCCATTGTCGACGCGGTGGATGCGGAGGGCGCCACCTGCCGCACATGGGCCGATGCGCCGGAGATCGACGGCAACCTGTTCATCGATGCCGGCTTCGAGCACCTGCAGCCCGGCGACATCATCCGCGCCGAGATCGAGGAGGCGGCCGAGTACGACCTGTGGGGACGACTGGTCGGCATGAAGACCAGCTGAGCCGCGCCCGCGGACTCCACACGCTTGGAGTGTGTCGTATTCAATCTGGTTTGCCCGCCCGGGGAGCGCAGCGAACCCGGGTATGCGCCCGCCCGCCCCACAGGCGGGCGCATTCGCGCCCACCCGGGCGGACGCCTGCCCTCGCGTCGGGAGCCGGGATGGATCGTACTGATCGCGACACGCCCCTACCCCCTGCGCCGCGCCACCGCAACGCCGAAATCGGTACCGCCGAAGACCTGGCGAAGCTCGGCGAGGCCCGCATCGTTCACCCTGAAGACAGCGGTGAATTCGAAGGTCCTGCCCTTGCGCATGGTCCTGGGCGAGAACCCGCCCACACGTTCATAGGTCGCCGCGCAGCGCAGCCCGTCATGGGCGCGGTAAGGCGGGCCGAGCGAGATGCGCGTGCGCCGCCGCCCGTCGAAGATGTCGACCTTGCGGTTGCAGATGCGCTCTGCCGGTTCGGGCCGGATCAGCATCAGCGCCGCCGAGAACGGATCGAAGGTGCCCGCCTGCGCCCGCGGCTCGATCTGCCACGGCTTGGGGCGGAAAGGCGGATCGGCCTCGACGATGTCGGGGCGGCCGTTGCGGTAGGCCACCCGCACCTGCTGGCGCTTGCCGCCAAAGGCGCTGTCGGCCACGAACAGCCCCTCGCGCAGGCCGGTCCCGTCCAGCCTTCCCTCGGCGCGGACCCGATAAAAGCCCTTGTAGATAAGCTTCGCCAGACCGACCGTGCGCAACAGCGACCGGCCCTCGAACCGCGCGCCCTCCCATTCGGTGCGGATCAGGATCTCGGCGGCGCGTATCCCGCCCAGATAGAGATCGAAGCGCGCATCGAAGCGCTCGGCTGCGCGTGAGGATCCGGCCAGCGCCATGGCCAGCAGGGTCAGACCCGCGAAAATCTGCCTCATTCCGGCTCC
>RFIR01000567.1 GCA_003695135.1 Alphaproteobacteria bacterium
TCGTCGCTGAGCTCGACCAGATCGTCGTTCCACCACGCGATCGGCGAGATGCCGAGTCTTGCCTTCATCTGCCCGCTCCCATCCGTTCCCGGGCGGGGATCGCCCCTTCACGCCCGGTTTCACGCGCTGCGTTAGCACGTCGTATCGTCCGGCGGAACTGCCCGTTTCCGCTGCCAGGCCCGGTCCGGCCCTGCGGGCGCCGCGACCGGTTGGCGCGCCGCCGCTGCCGGGCGCCGCCGGCCGCGCCTGCCGGGTTCGGGGGCAGAAACAGCTTGACGAATCCGGGTTTCTGCAACTTAAACTGTAAACAGACAAAAACCGCAACAGATATTGCGGAAGGCGAAGGCGGGGGGAGGATGCTGAGAATCGCGATTCTGGGCTGTGGTCGCATCGGCCGCATGCACGCCGCCAATGTCGCGCGCCATCCCGATACCGCGCTGGCCATGGTCTATGACATGCATGCGCCGAGTGCGGAGGAAGTGGCCGCCGCGCATGGCGTGCCGGCGGCATCTTCGGCCGATGACGTGTTTGCCTCGGGCGAGGTGGATGCGGTGCTGGTCGCCTCGGTCACCGACACCCATGCCGATTACATCGAGAAGGCTGTCGCGGCCGGCAAGCCGGTGCTGTGCGAAAAGCCCATCGACCTCGATCTCGCCCGGGTCAATGCCTGCGCGGCGCGCATCGCCGGCAGCGACGTGCCGATCCAGATCGGCTTCAACCGCCGCTTCGACCCCGGCCACCGCGCGGCGCGCGATGCCTGCCTTGCCGGCGAGATCGGCGATCTGCAGCAGGTCATCATCACCTCGCGCGATCCCGGCATGCCGCCTCGGTCCTATTACGAGGTCGCAGGCGGGCTGTTGCGCGACATGACCATCCACGATTTCGACCTTGCCCGCTACATGCTGGGCGAGGAGCCGGTTGAGGTGTTCGCCATGGCCGGGCGCATGATCGACCCCGCGCTGATGGACGAGCTCGACGACCACGACACCGCGATGATCCTGATGCGCACCGCCTCCGGCAGGCAGTGCCACATCAACAACTCGCGCAGCGCCGTCTACGGCTATGACCAGCGGGTGGAGCTGATGGGCAGCAACGGCATGCTGATCAGCGACAACCGCAAGCCGCACGAGATGCGGCGCTTCTCCGCCAGCCTGTCGGAGGCGGCGTCGCCTTACGAGTTCTTCTTCATCGAGCGCTACACCGAGGCGTTCATGGCCGAGCTGACCGCCTTTGCCGCCGCCATTGCCGAGGGGCGGCCGACCGAGGTCGGCTTCGAGGACGGGCGCCGGGCGCTGATGCTGGCCGAGGCCGCCTATCGCTCGATCGCCGAGAACCGCGCGGTGCGGGTGGAGGAGATGGCATGATCCCCAATGCGCTGAAGGCGAAATGGGCCGACGGTCAGGCCACCATCAATGGCTGGCTGTCGATCGGCAGCCCGTTCTCGGCCGAAATCATGGCCGCACAGGGCTTCGACAGCCTGACCGTCGACATCCAGCATGGCGCGCTCGACTATCACGACATGCTGCCGATGTTCCAGGCGATGCGCGCCAGCGGCGTGGTGCCGATGGCGCGGGTGCCGTGGCTGGAGCCGGGCATCATCATGAAGGCGCTCGATGGCGGCGCCTATGGCATCATCTGCCCGATGGTCAATTCGCGCAAGGAGGCCGAGACGCTGGTCGGCTGCATGCGCTATCCACCCAGCGGCAACCGCAGCTTCGGGCCGACCCGGGTGAATTTCAGCGCTGGCCCCGGCTATGCCGCCGAGGCCAACGACCAGATCCTCGCCCTTGCCATGATCGAGACCGCCGAGGCGATGGCCAATCTCGATGCGATCGTGACCACGCCGGGGCTCGACGGCGTCTATATCGGCCCGGCCGATCTGACGCTTGGGGTGACGGCCGGCCGGCTGGCGCCGGGCTTCGACCGCGAGGAGCCGGAGATGGTCGAGGCGATCCGCCGGGTGCTCGATGCCGCCAAGGCGGCCGGCATCCGCGCCGGGCTGCATTGCGGCAGCCCCGATTATGCCGCGCGCGCCATCGGCTGGGGCTTTGACATGGTCTCGATCTCGAACGACGTGCGCCTGCTGGCCGGCGCGGCGCAATCGGCGGTGGCGCGCACGCGCGAGCTGATCGGCGGTACGCGCGCGCAGGTGACGGGCGAGACGGGGGGCTACTGAATGCACCGGGTGCTGGTTGCCGGAAAGCTCCATGACAGCGGGCTGGCAATCCTGCGCGCGGCCGGGGATATCACGCTCGACTATGTCGAGGATCTGGGCGCGGAGGCGATGCTGGCCCGCCTGCCGCAGGCCGAGGCGGTGCTGCTGCGCACCCAGCCCTTCGATGCGGCGACTGTTGCCAGGGCGCCGGCGCTGAAGATCGTCTCGCGCCACGGCGTGGGCTATGACAGCGTCGATGTCGCCGCGCTGACCGCGCGCGGCATCCCGCTGACCATCGTCGGCGATGTCAACGCGCAGACCGTGGCCGAGCATGCGATGCTGCTGCTCATGGCCGCCAGCCGGCGGCTGCTCGCCTATGACCGTGCGGTGCGGCCGGGGGGCGACTGGAACTTCCGCAACAGCCTGGCCGCGCGCGAGATCTGCGGCAAGACGCTGCTGATCATCGGGCTGGGGCGGATCGGGCGGCAGCTGGCGCGCATGGCGGCCGGATTCTCGATCCGGGTGCTGGCCTACGACCCGTATCTCGCCACCGAGCCGCCGGAGGGGGTCGTGATGGTCGCCGATCTCGCCGAGGGGCTGCGCGCGGCCGATCTCGTCTCGCTGCACATGCCCAGGACCGACAGCCCGGTTCTGGGTGCGGCGGAAATCGCGATGCTGCGCCCGCAGGCGGTGATCGTGAACGCGGCGCGCGGCGGCGCTGTTGACGAGGACGCCCTCGCTTCTGCATTGTCGGCGGGGCGCCTGCATGGTGCGGCGCTGGATGTGTTCGAGCGCGAACCGCCGCAGCCGGGGGCGGCGATCCTCGCCCGTTCCGAGGCGGTCTTCACCCCGCATTCGGCCAGCATGACGCTGGAATGTGCGGAACGGATGGCGGTCATGGCGGCACGCAACATCGTCGATTTCTTCCGGGGCAGCCTCGATCCGGCGCTGGTGGTCAATGCCGCCGAAATCGGCTTCGCGGCGAAACAGGTCGGGGGAGACGCGGCATGAGCCTGCTGGAGCTGAAGGCGATCTCGAAAAACTTCGGCGCCATCCAGGCGCTGCAGGGCGTGGATCTGGAGGTCGATATCGGCGAGGCGGTCGGTCTGATGGGCGACAATGGCGCCGGCAAGTCGACCCTGATGAAGATCGTCGCCGGCAACTATCCGCCGACCAGCGGCGAGATTCGCATCGAGGGCCGGCAGGTGGAATTCGCCCAGCCGATCGATGCGCGCGAAAACGGCATCGAGATCGTCTATCAGGACCTCGCGCTGTGCGACAATCTCACCGCCGCGGCCAATGTGTTTCTCGGCCGCGAGCTGAAGAAGAGCCTCGGCCCGTTCCGCTGGCTCGATCACCGGGCGATGTTCGAACGCTCCGGGCAGATCTTCGGCGAGCTGAAATCCGAGACCCGGCCGCGCGATGTGGTGCGCCAGATGTCGGGCGGCCAGCGCCAGGCAGTGGCCATCGCCCGCACCCGACTGTCCGAGCCCAAGCTGGTTCTGATGGACGAGCCGACCGCGGCGATCTCGGTGCGCCAGGTGGCCGAGGTGCTGGCGCTGATCCGGCGGCTGAAGGAAGCGGGCCACGCGGTGATCCTCGTCTCGCACCGGATGCCGGATGTGTTCGCGGTCTGCGACCGCGTGGTCGTGCTGCGCCGGGGCCGCAAGGTGGCCGACAAGGCCATCGCCGCCACCAGCCCGGAGGAGGTGACGGGCCTGATCACGGGAGCGATCGAACACGCATGAGCGAGATCAGCGAGAAATCCCACGCCGAGATCGACGAGAGCATCACGCTCCATCGCGAGATGACCGGCTTTCAGGCCGCCATCCGCACCCAGCCCTTCTGGGTGTTTCTCGCCATCCTCGCCATCGGCGTGATCATGTCCTTCGTGTCGGAGCCGTTCCTGACCGATCGCAACATGTTCAACATCACCCGCAACTTCGCCTTCTTCGGCATCATGGCGCTTGGCATGTCGGCGGTGATCTGCACCGCGGGCATCGACCTGTCGGTCGGCTCGCTGATGGGGCTGACCGGGATCGTCGCCGGGCTGGTAATGCAGGCGGGATACGGCATCGTCTGGGGCTTCCTCGCCTGCATGGGCACCGCGGCGATCGTCGGCATCATCAATGGCGTGCTGATCGCCTATCTGCGCATGGCGCCCTTCGTGGTCACGCTGGGCATGCTGGCCATGGCCCGGTCCATCGCCATGGTGGTCTCCAACAACAAGATGATCTACGAATTCGGCCCCGATCAGGAGCTGTTCGAATGGCTGGGCGGCGAAAGCGTGTTCGGCATTCCCAACCCGGTCTGGGTGCTGATCATCCTCACTGCCGTATTCTGGTGGGTATGGCGCTATTCGGTCTGGGGGCGCTGGGTGATCGCCATCGGCGGCAACGCCCAGGCGGCCAAGCTCTCCGGCATCCCGGTCGAGCGCATCACCGTCTCGGTCTATGTCATCAGCGCGCTCTGCGCCGGGCTCGCCGCCTTCCTGATGGTCGGCTGGTTCGGCTCGGTGACAAACGCGCTGGGCCTGACCTACGAGCTCAACGTCATCGCCGCCTCGGTGATCGGCGGCGCCAACCTGATGGGCGGCGTGGTCTATGCCGTCGGCGCGCCCATCGGGGCGGGGCTGATGGAGCTCATCCGCAACTCGCTGCTGCTGGCGGGCATCGACGCGCTCTGGCAGCAGTTCTTCGTTGGTCTGTTCCTGATCCTTGCCGTTCTGCTGGAGCAGATCCGCAACCGCGGGCGGAGATGACCTGCCCGCATCCGTAAACCAAAGGGAGGATACCATGAAACGACTGCTGGCAACGACGCTGGTCGCGGCCCTGGCGCTGCCCGGCGCGGCCCTGGCCGACTATACCTTCGCGCTGGTGCCCAAGGCGATGAACAACCCCTTTTTCGACCTCGCCCGCGACGGCTGCTACAAGGCCCAGGCCGAGCTGCCCGACGTCACCTGCAAGTATATCGGGCCGGGCGAGCACACCGAGATGGAGCAGATCCAGATCGTGCAGGATCTGATCTCGGAAGGGGTCGACGGCATCGCGGTCTCGCCCTCCAACGCGCCGGCCATGGCCAAGGCGCTGAAGGCGGCACGGGCGGCCGGCATCCCGGTGATGACCTGGGATTCCGACCTGCTTGAGAAGGACAAGGAGCTGCGCTCCACCTATGTCGGCACCAAGAACTACGACATCGGCGTCAACCTCGCCAAGATCACCCAGCAGCGCCACCCCAATGGCGGCACCATCTGCCTGCAGACCGGCGGTGCGGCCGCGGCCAACCACAATGAGCGGCTGAAAGGCATTCGCGACACGCTGGCCGGCAAGGACATGGGGCCGCCTCCGGGTCAGCGGCTGAACGGTGAAGGCGGCTGGACCGAAATTTCCGGCTGCCCGCTGATCACCAATGACGACGGCAATGTCGCGGTGAACGGCATGACCGACATCCTCGCCGCCAATCCGAACCTGACCGCCTTCGTCTCCACCGGCGCCTTCACCCAGTGGTACGACAACGCCTATCGTCAGGCGGTCGCGCCCTACAAGGCGAAGATGGATGCGGGCGAGCTGTCGATCATCGTCGCCGACACGCTGCCGATGCAGATGCAGCAGCTCAAGGAGCATCTGTCCAACGGCCAGGTCGGCCAGCGCCCGTTCGAGATGGGCTACAAGGCGATGTTCATCCTCAAGGATCTGGCCCAGGGCAAGAAGGTCGACGACCCGATCTATACCGGGCTCGATGTCTGCACCAACGAGAATGCCGACAGCTGCCTCGCACAGTAATCGGCCGTGAAACCGGCAGCGGCGGCGCGGCCAGACTGCGCCGCCGCAGTCCGTTTCGGGCCATGGCAGCCCCGCCGCAGCCTCCCGCTGTCGCTCGATGATCTGGAAAGTCGGATTTCGGACAGTATGGTGGGCACGGCTGGCCCAGAACATCGCTCGAAGGCGCCGAGGACCGGCCGGAAGCGGCGAGAGGATGCCATGCTGCAACTGACCTGCCCGTATTGCGGGGTGACGGGCGAAGAGACCGAATTCATGCCCGGCGGCGAGGCGCATCTGAAGCGTTTCGGCCCGGGCTCGAGCGATGAGGAATTCGAGGCCTATCTCTTCCTGCGCAAGAACCCCAAGGGGGTGCATTTCGAGCGCTGGCGTCACGCCTTCGGCTGCGGCAAGTGGTTTCATGCCGCGCGCTGCACCGCGACGCTGGAGGTGTTCGGCACCTATCCGGCCCAGACCGAGGCGCCGCCAGAGGAGATCCTGCAGGCGATCCGCGACCGCCGCCCGGGCTGGAGATACGCGCCATGAGCCACCGTCTGAGCGAGGGGGGCGCGCTGATCGACCGTGACCGGCCGGTGCGGTTTTCCTTCAACGGCCGGCAGATGCAGGGGTTTGAGGGCGACACGCTGGCCTCGGCGCTTCTGGCCAACGGGCAGATGCTGGTCGGCCGGTCTTTCAAGTATCACCGCCCGCGCGGGCTGATCGCCTCCGGCATCGAGGAGCCGAACGGGCTGATGACGCTCGGCACCGGCACGCGCAGCGAGCCCAATCGGGTGGCCACCACCACCGAGCTGTTCGAGGGGCTGGTCGCGCGCTCGCAGAATCACTGGCCGAGCCTGGAGCATGATTTCGGGGCCGCTGCCTCGCTGGCCGCGCGCTTCCTGCCGGCGGGGTTCTACTACAAGACCTTCATCCATCCGCGCCCGGCCTGGAAGCATCTGTTCGAGCCGGTGATCCGCCGCTCGGCCGGGCTGGGTCCGGCGCCGGTCGCCGCCGATCCGGATACCTATGAGCATTTCTACCACTTCACCGATGTGCTGGTGGTGGGCGGCGGGATCGCCGGCCTGACCGCGGCGCGCGCGGCGGCCGAGACGGGCGCGCGGGTCACGTTGCTCGAGCAGGCGCCGCATTGGGGCGGGCGGGCGCTCACCGATCTGGCAGTCCTCGGCAACGGGTCGGTCTCCGACTGGGTGAGGGCCGAGCTTGCCGCGCTGCAGGCGATGGCGAACGTGACCCTGCGCAACCGCACCATGGCCGCCGGGGTCTATGACCATGGCTATGTGCTGGCCCATGAGCGCATCACCGATCACCGGCCCGATCCGTGCGGGCCCCGCCACCGGCTGTGGCGCATCCGCGCCGGCCGCATCGTGCTGGCCGCCGGCGCGCTGGAGCGTCCGCTCGCCTTTGCCGGCAACGACCTGCCGGGGGTGATGCTGGCCTCCGCCATGCGCGACTATGTCGGGCTGTGGGGGGTCGCCCCCGGTCGGCGGGTGGCGCTGGTGACCAATAATGACGACGCCTATCGCAGCGCGCTGGCCCTGCGTCGGGCGGGTTGCGAGGTGCCGGTGATTCTCGATGTCCGCCCGGCCATCGCCGCGCCGCTGCTGGAAGAGGCGCGCGCCCACGATTTGCGCGTCGCGCTTGGCCGTGGCGTCGCCAGGGTACGGGGCAGCGACCGGGTGGAGAGCATCGAGATCTGTGCCGTCCAGGGCGAAGGCATGGCGGTGGAGACGGTGGTCTGCGATGCGCTGGCGATGTCGGGCGGCTGGTCGCCCGCGGTGCATCTGTGGTCGCATTGCGGCGGCAGGCTGGTCTGGGACGAGGCGCGCGCCTGCTTCCGCCCCGATCCCGACCGCCCGCCGACCGGCGCGGACGGCGCGGGCTTCGTCATCGCCGCCGGCAGCGCCAATGGCGAGCCGGGAACGGCGGCGGTCCTGCGCGATGCCGCCTCGGCGGGCCGGCGCGCGGCGGCCGAGCTTGGCTTCACGCCCGCAGCCGAAAGGCCGTTGCCGGCGGTCGAGGAGCCCGGCGAATCCGCGCCCGAGCCGGTCTGGATCATGCCGGCCGCCGCCCCGCCGAAGCTGCGCGAGAAGGCGTTTCTCGATTTCCAGAACGACGTCAAGGTCTCCGACATCCAGCTCGCCGCGCGCGAGGGCTACGCCAATGTCGAGCATGCCAAGCGCTACACGACGCTGGGCATGGCCACCGATCAGGGCAAGCTGTCCAACATCAACGGGCTGGGCGTGCTGGCCGATGCCCGCGGCCTGCCCATCCCGCAGGTCGGCACCACCACCTTCCGCCCGCCCTATGCCAACTACTCCTTCGGCGCCATTGCCGGGGCGGCGCGCGGGCCGCTCTTCAAGCCGATCCGCCGCGCCGTCACCGATGGCTGGGCCGAGGCGCGCGGCGCGGTGTTCGAGCCCGTGGGCGACTGGCGTCGCGCCTTTGCCTATCCGCGTCCGGGCGAGAGCGTCGAGGCGGCGGTGCAGCGCGAGGCGCGGCTGGTGCGCAGCGGGGTCGGGCTGCTCGATGCCTCGACGCTCGGCAAGATTCTGGTCCGCGGGCCGGATGCGGCGACACTGCTCGACCGCATCTATACCAACATGATGTCGTCCCTGAA
>RFIR01000568.1 GCA_003695135.1 Alphaproteobacteria bacterium
CGACCAGCAGCACTGCGCCGTCATGCAGCGCCGCCCCGTCGAAGACGGCGGTGCCGGCATATGCGGTGACGGTGTCGTTCATATCGTTTCGGTGACCTTGCGCAGATGGCGCGGCGCATCGGGGTCGATGCCGCGCTCGGTGGCGATGCGCTCGACCATGGCGTAGAACGACACGATCAGGCTCAGCGGATCGGTCAGCGGATGGGCGGTGCGCACGCATTCGACCGTGCGGGCCGCCCGGGTTGCGTCGGTGGTGGCGAAGACCTGCGCGCCGGTCGCGGCGATGCGGTCGGCGATTTCGGCCACCGCGGTCTCGGCGGCGTCATGCGCGGCAAAGCACAGCACCGGAAAGCCGCGATCGACGATCGACACCGGCCCGTGCAGCACCTCGGCCGAGGAATAGCTCTCGGCATGGATGCGGCAGGTCTCCTTGAACTTCAGCGCCGCCTCGTTGGAGATCGCCCAGGACGGGCCGCGCCCGAGGGTGAACAGCGACCCCTCGCCGATCGCCGCGCGCATCTGGGGCCAGTCGATGGCTGCGGCGCGCGCCAGCGCCTCGGGCAGGGCGCGGATGGCGGCGAGAAGCGCCGCGTCGCCCTGCCATTCCGCGATCAGCCACAGCCCGGCCACCGCCGAGCTCACGAAGGTCTTGGTCGCCGCCACGCTCAGCTCCGGCCCGGCATGGATCGGCAGCAGATGGTCGGCCGCCCCGGCCAGCGGCGAGGTCTCGGTGTTGGTGATGGCGATGCCGAGCGCGCCGGCCGCGCGCGCGGAGCGGGCAAGGGCGAGGATGTCGGGGCTGGCCCCCGATTGCGAGACCGAGAGGCAGACGCTGCCGGCCAGCCGCAGCTTCGCGTGATAGATCGAGGCGGTGGAGGGGCCGATGGAGGCGACCGGAACGCCTGCAAGCAATTCGGAGACGTATTTGAGATAGGTCGCGACGTGGTCCGAGGAGCCGCGCGCGCCGGTGACCAGAAAGGCGGGATCGGCCGCACGCATGGCCGCCGCGGCGCGGCGAACGGCATCGCCACCCGCGCCGAGCAGCCGGTCCACTGCCACCGGAATGTCGAGAATCTCGCGCCGCATCTGGCTGGCTGGTCGGGTCATCCTGCATCCTCCCGGTCGGCAAGCCGAAGCTCGGCCACGAAATCATAGGCATCGCCGCGATAGAGCGAGCGGGTGAATTCGACCGCGCGCCCCGATGGCAGATAGGCGGTGCGCTCGATGCGCAGCCCGGCCGCCGCCTCTTGCAGGCCAAGCAATTCTGCATCCTTGCCGGTCAGGTTGACGGCCGAGATGCGCTGCAGCGCCCGTACCGGCCGCACCCCGCGCGCCTCCAGCACCGCGTAGAGCGAGACGGTCACCTCCTCGGGATCGGGCAGTATGTCGAGCGGCAGCGCGGCGCGTTCGATGGCCAGCGGCCGGCCGTCGCCGATGCGCAGCCGCGCCAGCCGCGCCACCGAATCGCCCGATGACAGCGCCAGCGCCACCACCTCTTCGGGCGAGGGCAGATAGATGCCGCGGTCGAGCCATTGCGCGCGCGCCTCGATGCCGCGCCGGGCCATGTCCTCGGTGAACGAGGTCAGCCGCGACAGCGACTGCTCGACGCGCCGGCCCCTGCGTTCGGCCACGAAGGTGCCCGAACCCTGCCGCTGCACGATGGCGCCGGCCTCGGCCAGCGTCCGCATCGCCTTGCGCACGGTGACCCGCGAAAGCCCGGTCATCGCCGCCAGTTCGCGCTCGGCCGGCAAGGGTGCTGCGGGTGGCAGCAGCCCCTGGGCGATGGCTGCCTCCAGCCGCCGGTGCAGCTGGGCATAGCGCGGCCCGCCTCCTTCGGCGAGCCATTCCGACGGGGCGAGAAAGGCGCCGATCGCGCTCATCGCATCGGCTCCAGGGCGCCGGCGGCCAGCCGGCCCGCCAGTTCCAGCGCGCCGTCGAGCGTGCTGCCGCGCGGTGCGGTGACAGCTCCCGCGGCTTCGGCCGGCAGGTATTCGCGGTAATGCGGGCCGATCCCGCCGGCCAGACACAGCGCCTCGCCCGGCTGCCAGCCCAGCGCGCGGGCCGCATCCATGATGTAATCGGCACCACGCTGCATCAGCACCCGGCCATTGGCGTCGCCTGCGGCCGCGGCCTCGATCACCCGCGGGGCGAAACGGCCGAATTCGGCAGGACGCGCGTCGCGGGCGAATTCCATCATCCGGTCCGGCCGGTCCCCGAATTCCGCCAGCAGGCTGTCGGTCAGCGGGCTGGGCGCACAGATGCCGTCGATCGCGTGCAGACAGCGCGCCAGAGCCAGCCGGCCGAGCCAGGCGCCGGAGGCCTCATCGCCGAGATGGAACCCCCAGCCGCCGAGCGCGGAAATCGCCCCCTCCCTCTGGCGCGCGACGAAGGAACCGGTGCCGATGCCGGCCACCGTGCCGTCACCGCTGCCAAAGGCAGCGACCACGGTGGAGGGGCGGTCATCCTCGACCAGCACCTTGCCCACCGCCAGCGCGCCGGCGACGCGGCGGGCCAGATCCTCGCTGCGCACGCCGGCCAGGCCGAGATAGGCAACCGCGCGCGCCAGCCCGGTCTCGCCGAGACCGGCCTCGGCAGCCAGCCCGGAGATCCCGTCGCGAATGGTGCGAATCGCCCGATCGCAGTCGGTCATGACATTGGCGCCGCCCAGCTTTGCCTCGTGACGGCGCCCGGCATGGAGCAGCGCGAACCGGCAGGAGGTGCCGCCGCCATCCACGGCGACGATCGGTATGTCATCGGTCTGAGCCATATAATACCTATATGATACCTTTTCCGGATTGGAAAGCAAAATCTGACCAGAGTCGCGCCGAATCGGCCCGCCAAAACCTGAAACATGATACCAATCGAAATTCGGACTGGACAAATGGTCTTACATAGGTATTGTACCGACAACGGGGAGGAGACCATGCCGCAGCACGGCACGGAAATGCGCAGCGATCTCGGTATCGGCCTCGACGCACTGGCGCCGGCCGAGATGGCGCGGGTGCTGATCGCCGGGCAGAGGGCGGCGCTGGAGGCCGTCGATGTCGCGCGCGAGGCCATCGGCCGGGCGGCGGCGCGCATGGCCGAGACGCTGGGCGCCGGCGGGCGGCTCGCCTATGGCGGGGCCGGTTCCTCGGCCCTGATGGCGGCCGCCGATGCGCTGGAGCTCGGCGGCACCTTCGGCGTCTCGCCCGAACGCATCCTGATCCTGATGGCCGGCGGGCTGCCCGTCGACGCGCGCATGCCGGGGGCGAGTGAGGATGACGAGGCGGCCGGGCGCGCCGCCGCCGCCGTTCTGGATGCGCGCGATCTCATGATCGCGGTCAGCGCCAGCGGGCGCACGCCCTATGCGCTGGGGCTCGCCCGCGCCGCGCGCGACCGGGGCGCAGCGGTGATCGCGATTGCCAACGTTCCCGGCGCACCGCTGCTGGCGCTGGCCGACGTTCCCGTCTGCCTGCCCACCCCGCCCGAGATCGTCGCCGGTTCCACCCGGCTGGGTGCGGGCACGGCGCAGAAGGCGGCGCTGAATGCGATGAGCACGATCATGGGCGCGCTGACCGGCCGGATCCATGACGGCTTCATGGTCGGGCTGGTGGCCGACAACGCCAAG
>RFIR01000569.1 GCA_003695135.1 Alphaproteobacteria bacterium
CCGGGGATCGGAAAGGCATGACGCTCATGCATCGCGGCAGGCAGCGCCGGCCCGTGCCAATGTGCGCGGGCGAAGGCGAAATGCGGCGCCGGCGAAGTTTGCTCCCGATTTTCACCTGTTTGAAAGAGCCCCCTGCAAACCTCCGGCATGAATACAAACCTCTGAATCGGTCCGGTCTCCGGTCATCATGATCGCGCGCGCATAAAATAACTGGAAGAGACCCCTGCGAAACTCCGGCGCGCCGGGGTATCCCAGGCAAGACGCGTTTTCTGCCAACGTGTACTGCGTGCGTAAAGTAATTAGAAAATAATTCCCCAAACAATATTTATCAAATAGATGAAAATCAGGAACAAACTTCGCCGGCGCCGCATTTTGCGGCGCCCGAGCGCAGTGCCCGGGTCTGGCGGGCGAAGTTTCGCAGGAATCTCTGATAAAGAGTCCTGCAAAATCCGGATTTAGACAGGCATCCTGAATCTGCCGGTTTTCAAACCAATCAAATCTGCACGCGCATAAAGTAATTGGAAGAGACCCCTGCAAAACCCGGATGCAGGCGCGCATCCTGAATGCATGGGGGTTCAGCGGGATCGAATCTGTGCGCACGTAAAATAATTAGAAAATAACTTCGCAATCAATATTTATCAATCAACGGTGAAAATATGAAAATCGCATGTAGCGCCGCATTTCGCGGCGCCCAGGCGATGCGACAGGGTCTGGCCAGCGGAGTTTCGCAGGGGTCTCTTCCAATTACTTTACAGGCGCGCAACCATGACCCCTGCAAAGCCTCATGCATTCCGTACATCCTCCTGCGTCCATGTAATACAGGGGTATTCCAGTCATTGCACCTGCGCGAGGATCATCGCCTGGCCGCATGGCGCATTCGGCTTCAGCTCTGCCGAACGCGCCCGGCGCCTGCCGGGTGATCACGCGCGAGGGCCGTGCGGCCCGGATCGTTCTCGCCAACGGCCCCGAAACCATCACCCCGCTCACGGCACGAAGCCGGGCAGCGGGCAGTGATTTGGGCGGCTGGTATGAGTCGAGCAGAACGCGACCAGCGCTAGCGCCGGCGGGCAATGAAATTCCGGTAGAGCCAGATCAGCAGCATCGCCCCCAGCACCGCGCCGATGAAGCCCGCGACCATGCCGAAGATGGCGAGGATGCTGCGCAGCAGCAGCCCGCCGACCACCGCGCCGAGGATGCCGATGCCCACCGTTTCCAGCGGCCCCAGCTTCTCGCCCATCAGCCGGGTGGCGACGAATCCGGCCAGCGCGCCGATGATTGCCATGACAAGATACTGCATTGCCCCTCCCTGCCCGCCCGTTCAGGCATGCACGGTTTTGTGAAAGCCGCGCACAGACGATATAGCTGAGGCTCTGCGTTTGAAAGACGCAAGCAGATGGGAGGAGACCGCCATGGCCGAACGACCCAAGCCGACCCGGCAGATGATCGAGCTTTACGATGAATACACCCATCTCACGCTCGACCGGAGGCGCTTCATGGATGCGCTGACCCGGATGGCCGGCGGCACCGCCGCCGCGGCGGCCATGGTGCCGCTGCTGGAAGCGAACCCGGCCGCGGCGGCGCTGGTGGAGCCGGATGACGACCGTATCGTGGCCGAGGACATCACCTATCCCGGTGCGTCGGGCGAGATGAAGGGCTATCTGGTTCGTCCCGCCGGCGTGACCGAGGACCGTCCCGGCGTGGTGGTGATCCACGAGAATCGCGGGCTGAACGGCTATATCCGCGACGTGGCGCGCCGGCTGGCCGTCGACGGCTTCATCGCGCTCGCCCCCGATCTGCTCTCGCCCATGGGCGGCACGCCGGAAGACAGCGACGAGGCGCGCGAGATGATCCGCGAGCTGAAGGGGCCGGCGGTGCGCAAGGATCTGCGCAAGACCGCGCGCTATCTCGCAAGGCTCAAGGGCTGCAGCGGCAAGGTCGGCGCGGTGGGCTTCTGCTGGGGCGGCCGCGCGGCGCTGCTGCTCGCGGTGGCCTACCAGCAGCTCGATGCCGCCGTCGCCTTCTATGGCCGGCCGCTGGGTGCAAAGGCGGCGCGCCGGATCAAGGCACCGCTCATGCTGCATTATGCCGGGCTCGACGAACGGGTGAACAGGCGCATTCCGAAATTCGAGAAGGCGCTGAAGGAGGCCGGCATCGAGTACCAGATCTTCATGTATGAAGGCGTCAACCACGCCTTTCACAACGATACCTCGGCCGCGCGCTACGATCAGGCGGCTGCCGATCTGGCCTGGCAGCGCACCGTCATCTTCCTGGCCGAGAAGCTGGAATTGCTGCCGGCCGAAGCGCCTGCGACCCGCGAAGAGCCCGCCGCGAGCGAGGAGGCAACCGACGATTCAGACAAGACGCCCGCCCGCCGAAAGCGGAAAACCAAGTAGGAAGCGTTCGGCGTCCATCGCCGCCCGGCCGGCGCGCTGCAGTTGCAACAGCCGCAGCGCGCCGGTGCCGCAGGCGACCAGCAGCCGGTCGTCCAGCACCGTGCCGGGCGGCCCCTCGCCCGCCTCCGGCGCAGCGAGCAGCACCTTGACCCGCTCGCCCTCCATCTCGCACCAGGCGCCGGGAAAGGGCGACAGGCCGCGGATTTGGCGGTCGATCTCCGCCGCCGGGCGGGTCCAGTCGATGCGCGCCTCGGCCTTGTCGATCTTCGCCGCATAGGTGACGCCGTCCGTTGGCTGGGGCACCGGCGTGAGATCGTCGATCCGCTCCAGCGCCTTCACGATCAGCTCCGCCCCCATGCCCGCCAGACGGTCGTGCAGGCTGCCGGCCGTCTCGCGCGGGCCGATCGGGGTCGCCCGGCTGAGCAGCACCGGTCCGGTATCGAGCCCGCGCTCCATCTGCATGATCGAAACCCCGGTCTCGGTGTCGCCGGCCATGATTGCGCGCTGGATCGGCGCCGCGCCGCGCCAGCGCGGCAGGAGCGAAGCGTGAATGTTCAGACAGCCGCGCGGGAAGCTGCGCAGCACCGCCGCGGGCAGGATCAGCCCATAGGCCACCACCACGGCGAGTTCTGCCTTGAGCGTCGCCAGCTCAGCCTGCGTCGCGGCATCGCGCAGGCTGGCGGGGCAGCGTACCGGCAGGCCCAGCGCCTCGGCGTGCATCTGCACCGGCGAAGGGCGCGGCCGCTTGCCCCGCCCCGCGGGGCGCGGCGGCTGGGTGCAGACCGCGGCGATGTCGTGACCGGCCGCGTGCAGCGCCTCCAGCGCCGCCACCGCGAAATCCGGCGTGCCCATGAAGACGATGCGCATGGCTCACCTCCGCCGCCGCGCCTTGCGGTATTTCTCCACCACCATGCGCCGGCGCAGCGGGCTCAGCCGGTCGATGTAGAGCCGGCCGTCGAGATGGTCGAGCTGATGCAGCGCCGAGCGCGCCCAGAGCCCGCGAAGCTCGCGCTCCACCGTCTGACCGGCATCGTCCAGCCAGCGCAGCGTGGCGGCGACCGGCCGTTCCACCTCGGCGCCGATGCCGGGCAGGTTCGGGCTCGCCTCGCTGCCGCGCGCGGTCTCAACCGAGGCCGAGACGAGCTCGGGATTGGCCATGCGGATCGGCGCATCGCGTCCTGGCGAACAGTCGATGACCGCCAGGCGCAGCATCTCGCCGATCTGCGGCGCGGCCAGCCCGATGCCGGGCATGGCATACATCGCCTCCAGCATCTCCGCCCACAGCGCGCGCACGGCCTCATCGACCGCCGCCACCGGCGCGGCCGCCGTTTTCAGTCGTGGATCGGGCCAGAGCAGGAAGGCACGCGCCATCAGGCGCGCTGCTTCTTCAGCTTCTTCATCTTGGCGGTGATCATGCTGCGCTTGACCGCGCCGAGATAGTCGATGAAGAGCCGCCCGTCGAGATGGTCGATCTCGTGCTGCACGCAGGTCGCCCACAGCCCGTCGAATTCCTGCTCCTGCGCCTTGCCGTCGAGATCCTGCCAGCGCACCCGCACCCGCGCGGGCCGCGTCACCTCCTCATAGATGTCGGGGATCGACAGGCAGCCTTCCTCATGGGTGTTGAGATCCTCCGAGGCCCAGGTGACCTCGGGATTGACCAGCACCATCGGCTGGGGCGGCTCCTCCTTGCCCGAGGCGTCCATCACCAGAAGCCGCCGCGTCACGCCCACCTGCGGCGCGGCCAGCCCGATGCCGGGCGCGTCATACATGGTCTCGAGCATGTCCTCGGCCAGTTTGCGCAGGGCGGCGTCGAAGCGTTCGACCGGCCGGCAGCGGGTCTTCAGCCGCGGATCGGGATGGATGAGGATCGTGCGCAGGGTCATGATCATGGCGATTTAGGACAGCCCCCGCCCTTGCGCAAGCGCGGGGCCTTGTCACCGCCGCCGCAATGTCCCAGTTTGGCGCCGCGCAGGAGGCAGGCAATGAGTGAACCCTTCGATTTCGACCGGATCGTCGACCGGCGCGGCACGTTCTCGGTCAAGTACGACAAGATGCAGGAGCTCTTCGGCGTCTCGCCCGATGACGGGCTGTCGATGTGGGTGGCGGACATGGATTTCCTGCCGCCGCGCGAGGTCAACGAGGCGCTGGCGGCCGAGGTCGCGCATGGCATTCACGGCTATTATGCCGATGACGGCAGCTACAACGCTGCGATCCGCGGCTGGATGGAGCGTCGGCATGGCTGGACGGTGGAGGCGGACTGGATCCTGACCTGCCACGGGCTGGTTTCCGGCACCGCGCTCTGCCTGCAGGCGTTTTCCGAGCCGGGCGATGCGGTGATCCTGTTCACGCCGGTCTACCACGCCTTTCACCGCATCACAAAGGCCAACGGGCGGCCGATCCTGCAAAGCCCGCTGGTGAAGCGCGACGGCATCTACCACATGGATCTCGACGCGCTGGAGGCGCAGCTAACGGGGCGCGAACGCATCGTCGTCTTCTGCTCGCCGCACAATCCCGGCGGGCGGGTGTGGAGCGTGGCGGAGATCCGAGCGCTCGCCGATTTCTGCGCCCGGCACGATCTGATCCTCGTCTCCGACGAGATCCATTGCGACCTGACCATGCCGGGCGAGACCCATCATGTCGCCGCGCTGGCCGCGCCGGAGCATCTCGACCGCATGGTGCTGCTGAGCGCGGCCTCCAAGACCTTCGGGCTGGCGGGCGGCATGTGCGGCAATGCGATCATTCCCGATGCGGCGCTGCGCAAGCGCTTTGCGGTCCCGCATGCGGCCAATGGCAGCCATCCCAACCGGTTCGGGCCGATCATGACCACCGCCGCCTATGATCACGGCGATGCCTGGCTCGACGCGCTGCGCGCCTATCTCGACGGCAACCG
>RFIR01000570.1 GCA_003695135.1 Alphaproteobacteria bacterium
CAACACCACCGTCGGCTCCTATCACGCCAAGATCCTGCTGACGGTCTGGGATGGCGGCGGCGAGGACACCTATGACTTCCACAACTACAACAACGACCAGACCGTCAATCTGGGCGCCGGCAAGTGGTCGACCTTTTCCCAGGCCCAGCTTTCCAATCTCAGCCTCGGCCAGAGCGATGGCGCCAATGTGCTGGCGCGCGGCAACATCGCCAATGCGCTGATGTTCCAGGGCGACCGCCGCTCGCTGATCGAGAACGCGATCACCGGCAATGGCGACGACACGCTGCGCGGCAATGTGGTGGCCAACACGCTCGACGGGCGCGGCGGGAACGACACCATCAACGGTCTGGCGGGCAACGACCTGCTGCGCGGCCGCGGCGGTGACGACAATCTGTTCGGCGGCGACGACAGCGACCGGCTGTTCGGCTATGCCGGCAAGGACAGGCTCAGCGGCGATGACGGGGTCGACCGGCTGTTTGGTGGCGACGATTTCGATATCCTCTTCGGGGGAAACGGCCGCGACACGGCCAATGGCGAGGGCGGCAAGGACCGCATCTACGGTCAGGGCGGCGCCGATCTGCTGTCCGGCGGGGCCGAGAAGGACACGCTGTTCGGCGGCGCGGGGGGCGATACGCTGCAGGGGGGCGATGGCAACGACATTCTCGATGGCGGCGCCGATGGCGACCGGCTGTTCGGCGATGCCGGCAACGACCGGCTCGATGGCGGCGACGGGGTCGACCGGCTGAATGGCGGGACGGGCTTCGACCGGCTGTTCGGCGGCGATTCGGTCGATTTCGCCTTTGCCGGCAGCGGCAACGACACCGTCGATGGCGGCAAGGGCGGCGACAAGCTGTTCGGGCAGGCGGGCAACGACGTGCTGATCGGCGGCCGCGGCGGCGACGAGATGACCGGCGGCGCGAATGCGGATCGCTTCGTCATCGCCACCGGCGATGCCGGGATCGGTGGCGGGATGGCCGACCGGATCACCGATTTCCGCCGCGCCGATGGCGACAAGGTCGATCTCTCCGGCATCGACGGCAATTCCGCCATGGGCGGCGTACAGGCGCTGAGCTGGATCGGCAAGGACGCGGCCTTCACCGGCGCCGGGCAGGTCCGCTACCAGACCGCCAACGGCTATCTGGAGGTCAACACCGATGCGGATGCGGCCGCCGAGATGCGGATCGTGGTGGGATTGACGAGTTTCGGCCTGCCCGACGTGATCCTCTGATCGGCCGCGTTCCCCTCCGGCAGACTGCGACAGCTTGGCACTCCCCGGGATCGGGGTGTTGATGCGCCGGGCGGGAGTGTGCGATTCGAAACCCTCAGCCCCCGCAACGGAGGGAACCATGGCCCCCTTTACCGCCCATCAGGGCCTGATCGCCCCGAACCTGACGCCGTTCAACGACGATCTCAGCCTCGCCACCGATCTCTATGTCGCCCATGCCCGCGCGCTGCTCGAAGGCCCCTGCGCCGCGCTGGCGCCATTCGGTACCACCGGCGAGGCGCTGTCGGTGGCACCGGCCGAACGCATCGAGGCGCTCAAGGCTCTGATCGGCGCGGGGATCGATGCAAGACGGCTGATCCCCGGAACCGGGCTGACCAGCCTGCCCGAGACGGTGGCGCTGTCGCGCAAATGTCTCGACATGGGCTGCGCGGCGGTGATGGTGCTGCCGCCCTTCTATTTCAAGCCGGTCTCCGATGACGGGCTGTTTGCCTATTTCGCCGCGCTGGTGCAGCGGCTGGGGCCGGATGCGCGCATCGTGCTCTACCACATCCCCCAGGTCTCCGGCGTCGGCTTTCCGGTGCCGCTGGTGGCCAGGCTGCGGCAGGCATTCCCCGACCAGATCGTCGGCATCAAGGACAGCTCGGGCAAGCTCGACAACACGCTGGCACTGCTGGACATTGAGGGGCTGACGGTCTGGCCCGGTTCGGAGCTGCCGGTGCTGGAGACCTCGGCCAGGGGCGCGCCGGGCTGCATCTCGGCCACCGCCAACCTCAACGGTGCCGCGATCGCCGAGGTGCTGGAGCTGTTGCGCGAGGGCCGGCGCGAGGAGGCGGCAGCGAAGCATGAAGCGGTGAAGGCGGTGCGGCTGACCTTTCAGGACTACGCCCCGATCCCGGCGCAGAAACGGCTTCTGGCCATGGTAACCGGCGAGGCGCGCTGGGCCAATCTGCGCCCGCCGCTGATGCCGGTCAGCGAGGAGAAGGGCGAAGAGCTGCTCAAGGCGCTGGGCCCGGAATTCCGCGCGCGGCTGGAGGATTTCGCCCGGTCGGAGATGCGGGGATAGGGCGTGTCGTGGCCGAGCGGAGCGGCCCGGGCACCGATGCGAGGGCGGGCGCAGTCCGGTATCGGCTCACCCGCCACGAGCCGGTGAGCCCGACCAAACCCGACCCGCAGCGGGACCGGCACATCCTGCCGTCCGCCGGCAGCGCCATCACACCGCCGGCGCTTTCGGGCGCGGCGCACGGGGCTGTCCCGTCAGCCTGCCTCAGCTCGCACGCGCGAGGAGGCTTTCATCCTCCCGCACCAGCTGGTCGAGCAGCCGCAACACCTCCACCGAGGCGGTCTCGACCGTGCGATAGTGCTTCAGAGCTTCCTCCCGCCGGCCGGCATTGAAGGCGCGGACGGCCTGAATTCCCGCCTCATGCACCATCGCATGAGGTTTCTCCAGCATCTGGAAACTGGCCAGATGGCGGAACCGCTCGGCGTCGGGGCCGTAATACCATGTGCCCAGCCGGCAGCGGCGGTGATCGCTCAGCTCCGCCTCGTTGAGCGCGAGCTGGCCGGCGAACATGTCGGACAGGCGCTTCTTCCAGATCACGTGATCGGCCTTGGCCAGCCGCGCGATCTTGCCCGGCACGTCGATCCGGGCCGCCTCGGCCAGCCTGCGCCCGGCCCCGCTCACCAGCGCCTCGAGCGACTTGTTGACCCGTTTCACCGCCTCGTTGTTGTCACTGGAATGACGGCTCGCCTCGGAGGCGGCGCCTGCCAGTTCGCTGGCCGCGCCGGTCTGTTCGGTGACCGCCTGGGCGATGTCGGTCAGCCGGTCGTCGAGGCCGTTGACGCTTTCGACCAGCGCGGTGATGACCTCGCCCAGACTGTCCAGATGCTGTTTCTCGGCGATCGCCGCCTCCTCGGCCCCCGAAATCGCCTTGGTGATCGTGGTCACCTCTTCGCGCAGGTTGCGGACCATGCCGTGAATGTTGGCGGTGGCCTTGGCGGTCTGTTCCGACAGCCCGCGCACCTCCTGCGCGACCACCGAAAAGCCCCGCCCTGCGGCGCCGGCACGCGCCGCCTCGACCGAGGCATTGAGCGCGAGCAGATTGGTCTGCATGGCGATCGAATCGATGGTGCCGACGATCTGCGATATCTCCTCGGAGGCCTGGACGAGGCTGGCGGCCCGCTCGACCGCCGAGCGCATCGAATCGGCGGTTCGCTGTGTGATCCCGCGCGCGGTATCCATCTCGGCCTGGGAACCGGCCGCCTTCTTGCGCATCTCGCCGGTCAGCTCCCGGCTGGCGCCGATGGAGTCGTTGATCGAATTGACCGAGGCCGAGAGCTGTTCGGAGGTCACCGCGACGCTGTCGGCCGATTTGCTGATCAGCTCGCCCGCGACGAACATTGAGGCGCAGGCGCCGGCCATCTCGTTGATGCCGATGGTGTTTTCGACCACCTCGTCAAGGCGATGCACCATCTCGTTCTGCCGCCTGGCGATGATCTTGCGGATGGCAGCCGAGGCGCGGTCATGGCCCTGCGGGACCCGGGAATAGTCATCCTCGGCGATCGCCTCGAGGATGGACACCAGATCGTCGATCGAGTCCTGCGCCATGGATCCTCCGCCCATTCATCTTCTCAGCCGAACGCGGCCGGACAGCCGGCCGCGGCGAAGCTAGAAGAACAGGCTGAACAGAGGGTAAAGCGCAGCCTTGCCCGATGGCGGCGACGAGACGTCGCGGGCAGGGCGGCGACGCCGCGGCCCGGGGGGATGCGGGCGGCGGGGCGCCCCCGGTCCGCGCTGCCTCCTGCGGTCAGTTCTGCGCGTAGTACTCGACCACCAGATTAGGCTCCATCTGCACCGCATAGGGCACGTCGTTCAGCCCCGGGGTGCGCAGGAAGCGCGCGATCATCTTGTTGTGATCGACCTCGATATAGTCGGGCACGTCGCGCTCGGCCGAAGCGACCGCCTCCAGCACCAGCGCCAGCTGCTTGGAGGCCGGCTTGACCTCGATCTCGTCGCCTTCCCTGACCCGGTAGGAGGGGATGTTGACCCGCTTGCCGTTGACCAGCACATGGCCGTGATTGACGAACTGGCGCGCGGCAAAGACGGTCGGCACGAACTTGGCGCGATAGACCACCGCATCGAGCCGCCGCTCCAGCAGCCCGATCAGCAGCTCCGAGGTATCGCCGCGCCGCCGCTCGGCCTCGGCATAGATGCGGCGGAACTGCTTCTCGGTCAGATCGCCGTAATGGCCTTTCAGCTTCTGCTTCGCACGAAGCTGCAGGCCGAAATCGGACATCTTGGTCCGGCGGCGCTGGCCGTGCTGGCCGGGGCCGTATTCGCGCCGGTTCACGGGTGATTTCGGCCGGCCCCAGATGTTCTCGCCCATGCGGCGATCGAGCTTGTACTTGGCGGAGGTCCGCTTGGTCATCGGTTCGTTCCCTTCAAATCGGTGCATGCTCCTTTCCGCCCGGCGGACGGCGACAGGATCCCCCTTGCGGGGGCCGCGCATGCGGCAAGGCCAGACTAACGGCTGGCGGAGGCGCTGCTTACAGCGCGCCGCGCGGCAGAGTCAATGCCGAAGGATCAGCGCCAGCAGGGCGAAAGCGAGCGGAACCGCTGCCACAGCTCGACGAACGCCGCCTGTTCTGGCGCGAGCGAGGCCGAAAGCCGGCCGAGCACGAACCCCGCCGCGCGCGATGCCGCGGGATCCTCGTGCCACGGTGCATCGGGGGCAAGCAGCACCGCCTCGGCCATCGCCGCATCGTTGAGCGCGCCGAACCCGTCCTGCAGCGCCTTGAGCGATTTCAGGAACCGCCGCGCCGGCTTGTCGCGGCAAAGGGGCGCGAAGCATTCGGCGGCATAGCGCAGCCTCTTGATGTCCTTGCGCAGCTCGTGGCGTTCGGCCACCGACAGCCGGTCGAAACGGCGGCCCATCTTGCGCACCCGTGCATGCAGCATCTCCATACTCTTGGCGGCACGTTCGGCGACCGGGCGGTCGGGTGTGGCGTCCCGCTCCGGTTGCGCGGCATTGCGCCAGCCGGA
>RFIR01000571.1 GCA_003695135.1 Alphaproteobacteria bacterium
GCGGGCTCGGTCATGCGGACAGGCTCAGTTCGCGGCCAGACGGACCGGTTCCGCCACCGACGGCCCGGGTTCGGCCGGAATCTCGGCCTCGGCGGCGAACTCCTCCTTGGCCGTGGCCAGCCAGGCGGCGTACTCAGCCTCGCTGACCACCTTCACGGTGATCGGCATGAAGGCATGATCCTTGCCGCAAAGCTCCGAGCACTGGCCGAAGAAGACGCCCTCGACATCGGCCCGGAACCAGGTCTCGGCCAGTCGCCCCGGCACCGCGTCGAGCTTCACGCCGAAGGACGGCACGGTCCAGGAATGGATGACGTCCTCGCCGGTGATCTGCAGCCGCACCACCTTGCCCACCGGCACCACCAGCGCGTTGTCGGCCGCCAGGCGGAACTGCTTTTCGGTATAGCCGGCATCGGTCAGCATCTGGCGCACATCGTCGGTCAGCCGCATGTCGCCGCCGGTGGCATAGTTGCCGATCATGTTGGAATCGAACTCGATGCCATCATCGGGATATTCGTAGGTCCAGAACCACTGCTTGCCGGTCACCTTCACCGTCAGGTCCGAATCCGGCACCCTGAGCTGCTTGAACAGGATCGGCAGCGACAGCGAACCGATCACGATCAGGATGATGATCGGCCCAACCGTCCAGGATACCTCCAGCACGCTGTTGTGGGTGAATTTGCGCGGCTGGGGGTTGGCCCGGGCGTTGAAGCGGAAGATGACCAGCAGCAGGAGCACGCCGACCAGAAGGCAAATGCCGGTGATGATGGTGAACACGAAGCCGTCGAGCCAGTGGATGTCACGCGCCAGCTCGGTCGCCGGGGGCTGCCAGCCCGCCCCGCCCGGCTTCGGCTGGCCGATCAGCTTTTCCGCATCCTGCGCAAGCGCGGCCCCCGAGACCGCGAGCGCCGTCAGCCCGCCTGCAAGCGTCGCTCCGATTCTGCTGTAGCGCATTCCCACCTTCCCAAGACCAGTTGTTCTGCCTCACCCGTGCCGCCGGCGATCCGGAATGCCCGATGCACACCTCTCCTGGGCCGCGGGCGCGGTTGCGGTTGCGTCAGCGCCCGGAGTAGCCAATATGACGCGCCATAGGCAAGCTGCGGCGGCGCGGCATAGCGCCGCTAATCCGCCGCCCGAAAGGAGTTCCGATGTCCGATAGCGCCCCCCGTTTCGCACCTTTCGACACGCGGCTGGACAGGGAACGCGCGCTGGCGCTCCTGCGCGAGGCGGTGGCCGGCGCCGAGGATGGCGAGCTGTTCCTCGAACGCCGGCGGTCCGAATCGCTCGTCTTCGACGACGGCCGGCTGAAGACGGCGAGCTATGATGCCTCCGAAGGATTCGGGCTGCGCGCGGTGGCCGGCGAATCGGCGGGCTATGCCCATTCCACCGACATCTCCGAGGCTGCGCTCGCCCGCGCCGTGGCCACCGCGCGGCTGGCGGTGCGCGGCGGGGGCGGGGTGATGGCGCCGCCGCCCGCCGGCACCAACCGCCGGCTCTATACCGATGCCGACCCGTTCGAGGACGCCGATTTCACCGCCAAGCTGGAGATGCTGCGCGAGATCGACGACTGGCTGCGCGGGCGCGATCCGCGGGTGGTGCAGGTCTCCGCCACCCTCGCCGCCTCGCATCAGGAGGTGACGATCCTGCGTCCCGAGGGCGGGGTCCTGACCGATATCCGCCCGCTCACCCGGCTCAACATCTCGGTGATCGTCGAGAAGGACGGGCGGCGCGAGACCGGCAGCGCCGGCGGCGGCGGACGGCACGGGCTGGCACCCCTGATGACGCGCGCGCACTGGCAGTCCGTGGCCGAGGAGGCGCTGCGCATCGCCACGGTCAATCTGGGCGCGGTGGACTGCCCGGCCGGGGTGATGGATGTCGTGCTCGGCCCGGGCTGGCCGGGGATCCTGCTGCACGAGGCGGTCGGCCACGGGCTGGAGGGCGATTTCAACCGCAAGCGCACCTCGGCCTTTGCCGGGCTGATGGGCCGGCAGGTGGCGGCAAAGGGGGTGACGGTGATTGACGATGGCTCGATTCCTGACCGGCGCGGCTCGATCTCCTTCGACGACGAGGGCACCGGGTCCTCGCGCACGGTGCTGATCGAGGACGGGGTGCTCGTGGGTCTGATGCAGGACCGCCAGAACGCGCGGCTGATGGGCATGCCGGCCACCGGCAACGGCCGGAGGCAAAGCTACGCCCACATCCCGATGCCGCGCATGACCAACACCATCATGCTGGGCGGCGATGCGGCGCCCGAGGCGATCCTCGCCGATCTCAAGGACGGCATCTATGCGGTGGGCTTCGGCGGCGGGCAGGTCGACATCACCAATGGCAAGTTCGTCTTCTCCTGCACCGAGGCCTATCGCGTGCAGGACGGCAGGATCGGCGCGCCGGTCAAGGGTGCCACGCTGATCGGCGACGGGCCGACGGCGCTGAGGCATGTGAAGGCCATCGGCAACGACATGAGCCTCGATCCCGGCATGGGCAATTGCGGCAAGGCCGGGCAATGGGTGCCGGTGGGGGTCGGCCAGCCGACGCTGATGATCGGCGGGCTGACCGTGGGGGGCAGCGCGGCTGGCTGAGGCGCGGCGCGCCGCTCCCGGTCGTCGGGCGCGGCCCCGGCCCGTTCTGAGGGTGCGCCATGAATGCGCACCCTACCGGGCGGGGCGATGCGAAAGCGCTACCGAACCGCCGGGTCACAGGGTGCCGCCGCGGCGCGGTCCGAAGCGGCGGGCCTGGATACTTGAAAACCGGAAAAGCACAGCACAGCACCGCCGCCCCATGCGCCGAACCGCGCGCCCGGCACCGCCGTCAGGGGCCGCGCAGCGGCGGCGCAGCCGCCTGCCCTTGACAGCAGTGCAGGCGCGCCACCGTTGAAAAGGGGGACTGATCCCAGCCGCCCAAATCACTGACCGCTGCCCGGCTTCGTGCCGTGAGCGGGGTGATGGTGTCGGGGTCGTTGGCGCGGACGATCCGGGCTGTACGGCCCTTGCAGGTGATCGCCCGGCAGCCGTCAGGGCGCGTTCCGCCGAGCTGAAGGCGAATGGGCCGCACGGCCAGGCGAACATCCTCGCGCAGGTGCAATGACTGGAATACTCCTGCAATACATGGATGCAGGCGGATTCTCGAATAACACAGGGTCTTGCAAAGATCATGGTTGCGCGCCCGTAAAGTAATTGGAAGAGACCCCTGCGAAACTCCGCTGGCCAGACCGGGGCGCTTCGCCTGGGCGGAGGCGAAATGCGGCGCCGGTCATGTTGTTATTGTTTTCACTGTTGATTGTCAAATATTTATTGGGGAATTATTTTCTAATTATTTTACGCGCGCGCGATCATGATGACCGGAAACCGGGCCGATTCAGCGGTTTGCATTCATGCCGGAGTTTTGCAGGGGGCTCCAGAAAACAATTCCCCAATCAATATTTGCCAGATACCCCTGCAAGGCCGGGATGCAGGCGGGCATCCTGAATGCATGAGTGTTCAGCAGGATCAGATCTGTAC
>RFIR01000088.1 GCA_003695135.1 Alphaproteobacteria bacterium
CACCGGAGCGGTTCCACCTTCGACTCGCGCGGTCAGCCGTTCCACACCGTCGACGAAGATGGTTAGGCTCGGCTGCACGCCGGGGGCAAATTCGGTGCCTTCCAGCCGGCCCTCCAGCAACACGCTGCGATCGACGGCGACAAAGATCGAGGACAGCCGCCCCGGACCCGACCAGCGCCGCCCTGACGCATCGCCCCTGTCAAGCGGATACCAGTTGGTGCCGTGAAAGGCCGAACCGCCGGCGATGTCGAGCGTTCTTGCCGCGCCATGTCCGCCCCCGGCCTGTTGCGGTGCAGTCCAGGGATTGATCATGCGCAACAGGGTGATCTCGCGCGCCATCTGCCCCAGCTGTTCCTCGAGCACGGCGATGCGGTTCTCGGTGCGCCGCGCGGTTTCGGGTGACAGCAATGCTCCGCGTTGCGACATGGAATCGACCTCCGTCCCCCTCCTTCCCGAAAGATGTTCTCGATCCGGAAAGGTTAATCGAAGGTTAACGCAGACAGGGGTGCCGTCTCCACCGACCGCTGTCACGGCTCCGGTGCGCCGGCGCGCAGCCAGGCGCCCAGCAGCGCGCGTTCCTCCTCGCTCATGCCGGTCTCGTTGCCCAGCGGCATGGTCTTGGACATCACCGCCTGCGCCAGCATCTTGCCGCGATGGGCCCGGATTTCCTCGATGCTGTCGAACCGGATGCCGCCAGGCGCCTCCTCGAATCCCTCATGGCTCGGCACCGCCGCGTGACAGGCCGTGCAGTGCCGCGCGACGATGGCCAGCGCCCGGGCCGGCTCCACCGCCGCCTCCACCCGATCCGGCCGCCAGGAGGAAAACCACATCATCGCGATGGCCAGCAGTACCGAGACCGGCCATTGCCAGCGCATGGCCCACCCCTCGAGTTCCTGATCGAGCCCGTTGAACCAGTCGCGGATCGCCGCGCCGATCACCAGCACCATCGCCACCAGCACCCAGGAATGGGGATGGCCGAAGGCAAGGGGCGTGTGATTGGAGATCATCATCAGGATGACCGGCAGGGTGAGGTAGTTGTTGTGGGTCGAACGCAGCTTGGCGATCTTTCCGTAGCGCGCATCCGGCGTGCGCCCGGCGCGCAGATCCTCCACCACGACCCGCTGGTTGGGGATGATGACAAGAAACACGTTGCCCGACATCATGGTGGCGATGATCGCGCCCGTGTGCAGCCAGGCCGCTCGGGCGGAAAACACCTGCGAGAAGCCCCAGGAGGCGAGCACGATCGCCGCGAACAGCACCGCGAACATCAGGGGCGGGTTATGGCGCAGCGCCGACTTGCACAGCGCGTCATAGAGAAACCACCCCGCCACCAGCGAACCGGCCGAGATGGCGATGGCCGGCGCCACGCCGATATCCAGCACCTCGCGGTCGATCAGCAACCCCCTCGCACCCCAGTAATAGGTGACGGCGAGCATCAGGAACCCGGTCATCCAGGTGAAATAGCTCTCCCATTTGTACCAGGTCAGGGTTTCCGGCAGATGGTCCGGCGCCACCTTGTACTTGACGATGTGGTAGAAACCACCGCCATGCACCGTCCAGTTCTCGCCGGCGATGCTGTCATCCATGCCCTTGCGCCGGCGCAGCGAATAGTCGAGCCCCATGAAATAGAAGCTCGAGCCGATCCAGCCGATGGCGGCGATGATATGCGCCCAGCGCACCAGAAGGCCGATCCAGTCGTGAAAAATCGCTTCCATCGCACACCCGCTCATTGCCCGACCGGGCAAGACTAGACTTGCGCCGGGCGGCAGAAAAGGCGGAAACTGCGCGCCATGGTTGAGGAACGCCCCAAGCAACGCCTCGATCCGCCGCCGGACCGCATGGACCGGGCGGGTTTCGTCGCCCGCTTCGGCGGCATCTACGAGCATTCGCCCTGGGTGGCCGAGGCGGTGTTCGACGCCGGGCTGCCGGCAGAGGCTGCCGACCCGGACGTTCTGGCCGGCGCGATGGCCCGGCAGGTAGAGGCGGCACCTTACGCGGCCCGGCTCGCGCTCCTGCGCGCGCATCCCGACCTCGCCGGCCGGCTGGCCGTGGCCGGCGCACTCACCGAGGCCTCGCGCAGCGAGCAGGCCGGCGCCGGGCTCGACCGCTGCAGCGAGGCCGAATTCGCCGAGTTCACCCGCCTCAACGCCGCCTATCGCGAGAAGTTCGGCTTTCCCTTCATCCTCGCGGTGCGCGGGCATGACCGGCATTCCATCCTCGCCGCGTTCCGGCAGCGGGTGGAAAGCGATGCCGAGACCGAATTCCGCACCGCGCTCGATCAGGTCCACCGCATCGCGCTGATGCGTTTGCGCGACATGGCCGGGGGCGCGGCGTGACCGCCCCGGCCCTGGAAGCGCCGCCGCGGCTGCGCGTCGATCTCTTCAGCGGCGTGCGCGTTCATATCGACGATGCGCCGGTGCCGATCCGTTCGGCCAAGGCGCTGGCGCTGCTGGTCTGCCTGGTCCTGAGCCGGACCGGAGAGGAACGCCGCGACGTCCTGGCCGAGCGGCTGTGGTCGCGCTCGCAGAGCGTCGAGCACCAGCGCAATTCGCTCAAGCGCGATCTGAAGACGCTGATCGACAGCTTCCGGGCGCGCGGCTTCGACGGGCTGGTCGGGCACCGGACCAGCGTCGAGCTCGATCTGGCCCGCACCGATTGCGATGTGCTGGAGGCGCTGCGCGCGGCCGAGGCGGGATACGCCCATGCCGCGCTGATGGAAGACGCCCAGCCCTTCGCGCGCATTGCCGCCGATTGCGAGGATGTCGACCCCGAATTCACCGCCTGGCGCGACGAGCGGGCGCGGGCGCTGAGCGAGGCGACGGCCCGCGCGCTCGACCGCGCGCTCATGATGCCCGATCTCGACGGACCGCGCCGGCTCGATCTGGCGCGGGCGGCGTTCAATCTCGACCGGACCAAGCAACCGGCGGCACTGGCGCTGATGCAGGCGCTGGAGGAGGCCGGCGACATATCCGGCGCGCTGCGGGTCTATGGCGCGCTCTATCACGCGCATCTGGAGGAGCACGACGAGGAACCCGGCGGCGAGATCCTGCAGGCGGTGCAGCGACTGAAGCTGCGCAGCGTCGGCGATCCGGATCCGGGCGGCGGGGAGGGCAGCGGCGAGGCGGCGCAATCCGGTCCGCTGCGCCTGCGGCTCGATGTGCAGGACGCGCTGCGCGATCCGCTGCTGCGGCGGGCGGCGCTGGTGATGACCGACCAGCTCGGCCGCCGCCCGGACTGGCTGAAGGTCACCGTTTCGGGCCGCGCCGACATGGTGCTGCAGCTGCGCCGCGAACGCGACGACCGGGTCTATCTGCAGATGTGGACGGTGCGCGACACCTCGCTCTACTGGACCGAGACGATCACCGATTTCTCCCATGAAGAACTGGCGGCGACGGCGCGGCGGCTGGCGGTCATCGCGCATCGGCCGCAGATCGCCGCGACGGTTGCCGGCAAGGGGCAGCGCCAGTGTAACGATGCGGTGGCGGAGACCTTCGCGCTGCGGCTCCTGATCTCGCGGCCCGATGCCCCCTGCCCGCCGCCCGAGCCGGGCGAGCGGGACTCCGGCAACCCGGTCGATCTGGTCGATCAGGGCTGGATCGAGCTGATGCACGGGCGGCGGCGCTCGGCGCTGTCCGCTCTGCGGCAGGCGGCGGCGCTGGATGGCGGCGCGCCCGAGGTGGTGGGCGCCGCCGCGCTCGGGCTCGCGCTTCTGGGACACGCCGAGGAAGCGGTGCGGCTGGCCGACCGGCTGGCCGCGCATCCCGAGCGGCCAGGGCTGCGGGCGCTGCGCGGCACCACGCTGGCGATCTGCGGCGACCGGCGCACGGCGGCGCTCTGCCTGTCCGACCTGCCGGAGGACTGGCTCCTGCCGCGCGGGATCGGCGCGGCGATGGCCGATCTGTCGGGCGACCGGGTGGGGGCGCTGTCCTGCATCGCCCCGGCGCTGGCGCGCCTGCCGGGGGATGCCGAATCCTTCTGCGACTGGGCGCTGCGCGCCCTGCCCCTGCCCGATCTGGCCGAGCCGATGCTGCTGCGCGCGCGTCTGGCCGAGCTGGTCGGCGCATCGGCCTGCTGAGACCAGCCGCCCCTTAGACCGACTCCTCTGGCGGGAATGCCCGAACCCTTCGAAATCGGGCGCGTCGAGGGGCGCGAAAAGGGCCCGGCGATCGCGATCATCCGGCCCGATCGGGAAAGGGGCGGCACGAGGCCGGGGATCGGAAAGGCATGACGCTCATGCATCGCGGCAGGCAGCGCCGGCCCGTGCCGATGTGCGCGGGCGGAGGCGAAATGCGGCGTCATGGGCGTTCCTCTCATTTTCACCGTTGATTGGAAAATATTGATTGGGGAGAGACCCCTGCGAAATTCCACCGGCCAGACCCTGTCGCATCGCCCGGGCGCCGCAAAATGCGGCGCCGGTCACGTTGTGATTATTTTCACTGTTGATTTTTAAATATTGATTGCGAAGTTACTTTCTAATTATTTTGTGCGCGCGCAGATTTGATTGATTTGAAGCCTGGCATATTGAGGATGCCTGTCTACATCCGGGTTTTGCATGGGTCTCTTCCAATTACTTTACGCGCGCGCGATCATGATCCCACCAAAACCTTGTGCTTTTCGAGAACTCGCCTGCGTCCATGTAATACAGGGGCATTCCGATCATTGCACATGGGCGAGGATGTTCGCCTGGCCGTACGGCGCATCCGCCGTCAGCTCGGCGGAACGCACCCGGCGCCTGCCGGTTGATCACACGAGGGAACGCGCCCCGGCGCCTGCCAGGCGATCACCTGCAAGGGCCGTCCGGGGATCATCCGCGCCGGCGACCCCGACACCATCACCCCGTTCACGGCATGAAGCCGGACAGCGGGCAGTGATCAGGGCGGCGGGTATTATACGGCGCCACCGGCGCCACGGTCGCGTCTCACCCTCGGACGGGCACTGCCCTTGGCGCTCCAGCAAGACGTTCAAACCGGGTCAAGGAACCCCGTGAACGACTTGGCATGAGCCGGGGTTCATCTATCGCCCGAATGTGGCGACGCGCCATCCCGGCGGGCGCCGATCACGCTACATTCACGCGCGCGGCGTTAATCATTTCCCCGTTCCTCGTTTCGATCATGTCCGGCGTCTCCCCG
>RFIR01000572.1 GCA_003695135.1 Alphaproteobacteria bacterium
CTCGGGCACCTCGGCCAGCGCCTGGTCGAGCCGGGTCTTGCCGATATAGCACCACGGGCAGATCGGGTCGGAAACGATGTCGAGCGTGATCATGGGGCGAAGTCTAGCGACAAACCGGGCGGAGGGGAATTCACATTCCCTCGTCCCGCGGCGCGCGATCGTCTGGCGCGGCCCCGGCACATCTTGTGGCCCGGCAATCCATCATGGACATGTCTGGTGGATTTGCCTTAAACTGTGCGCGATACCCGTCCACGGCAGGGCCCGGCAGAAGGCGCGTTCCCGGCGGGCGGGTGGACGAGGCGGGATCAGGCATGGCAGTATTCCTGCAGCTGTGGCGGCACAGGCGCTATCTGCTTCTGGGCACCGGACTGTTGCTTCTGGGCGAGCTGGCGGCCGGGCCGGCGCCGCGCCCGCAGCTCTATCTGCACCTGCTGGCGGGGCTTACGGCGCTGGGCTGGGTGGCGCTGTTCGCGCCGGGGCTGCGCTATGTCTCGATCTCGGTGCTGATCGCGCTGATCCCGGTCCGGCTGTGGCTCGACCCGCTTGCCGACGCGCTTGCGGCGCTGGCGCCGGTTTCGCATCCGGCCTGGGTGTGGGCCGGGCTGATCGCGGCCACGCTGCTCGCCTCGCGGCTCGTGGCGCTCACCGCGGTACCGCTGGACCGGCTGGCATTGCGCCATCCCTGGTTTGCCGAGGCCGTCAGCGTGATCGCGCGCCCGCGCCGCGAGGTGTGGCGCGCGCTCTGCCTCGGCGAATCCTGCGCCCACTGGGACCCGCGCATCCGCAGCGTGCTGCAGGATCTGCGCTTTCCCTCCCGCTTCATCGTCTTTCTCGACCGCCATCCCGGCCGGCTGGTGGTGCGCGAGCTCGAGCGCGAGGAGGGCGTGTTTCAGGAGGTCGAGACCGAGGCCGACCCCAATTTCTGCCACGGGCTGGCGCCGATCATTTCGGTGCTGCTGGAGGAGGTACCGCGCGGCACCCGCGTCACGATCGCCATGGAGTTGCACCACGCCTCGCTCTTGCGGCTGGGGCGGCTGTTTCTCGATGCCGATCTGACCTGGTACCTGCGGGTCTTCACCCGGGCGATGACGCACAGGCCGCGCCGCCCGCTGCTGCCCGCGCCGCGAATCGCGCGGCTGTCCGGCTCACAGCGCCGTCCAGCCGCCATCCACGGATAGGGTGGTGCCGGTGATCTGATCGGCCGCCGCGCTGCACAGGAAGGCGGCGATGCCGCCGATCTGTTCGATGGTGGCGAATTGCTTCGACGGCTGGCGTTCGAGGATCACCTCGCGGATCACCGTCTCGCGATCCATGCCGTATTTGCGCATGGTGTCGGGGATCTGCGCCTCCACCAGCGGCGTCAGCACATATCCCGGGCAGATCGCGTTGCAGGTGATCGGCTCCTCGGCCGTCTCCAGCGCCGCCACCTTGGTCAGCCCGACCATGCCATGCTTGGCGCTGACATAGGCCGACTTGAAGGGCGAGGCGGTCAGCCCGTGCGCCGAGGCGATGTTGACGATGCGCCCCCAGCCGCCCTTGCGCATGACGGGCAGGGCGGCAGCGGTGGTGTGAAAGGCCGAGGACAGGTTGATGGCGATGATCGCATCCCATTTCTCGACCGGGAATTCCTCGATCCCGGCCACATGCTGGATGCCGGCATTGTTGACGAGAATGTCGAGCCGGCCGAAATGCTCGGCCGTGCGGGTGACGAAGGCGCGGCATTCCTCGCCCTTCGACATGTCGGCCTGTACGTAGATCGCCTCGGTGCCATGCTCGCGCGCCAGCCTTTCGGCGAGCGCGTGATCCTCCTCGCGATCGGTGAACGAGTTGAGCGCCACCTTCGCGCCCAGCCCGGCCAGCGTCTCGGCGATGCCGAGACCGATGCCGGAATTCGACCCGGTGATGGCTGCAACCTTGCCTGCCAGCGACATGTGCCTTCCTCCTGCAATCCGCGCTGCACGATGCTGCGCTGCACTCTATACGCGGCAATGCGGGAATGCGAGAGGGCGGGCCTGCGGGCGAAAAAAAGGCGCCCCCGGAGGGGGGCGCTTAGTGTTGAGGCAGGTTTCATACAGGCAAGAAACCTATCGAGCAGTGAGGTGATCATACGCAAAACCCGGTGGGGAGCCAAGTAATTTTTTAGCCTCCGCTCACAAGCTCCTATACTGGTTCGCATATCTGAATCGGCGCGCGAGCGGGGGAGATCATGCGGGCACTCGGACTCATTCTCTCAATCTGTTGGGTAGTTTTCGCACATGCAGTGGTTGCCGAGGATCGCCACGCCATATCCATGTATGGCGAGCCGGCGCTGGGGCCGGATTTCGCCCATTTGCCCTATGTCAACCCGGCTGCGCCGAAGGGTGGCGAGATCGTGCTGGCCGAACTGGGCAGTTTCGACAGCCTCAATCCCTACATCCTGAAGGGCACCGCACCATGGGCGATGCGGCGCCATGTCTTCGAGTCGCTGATGGGGCGCAGCTGGGACGAGCCCTTCACGCTCTACGGGCTGCTGGCCGAATCGATTCGATTCGACGACTCACGCAGCTGGGTCGAGTTTACCCTGCGCAAGGAGGCGCGATTCTCCGACGGCACGCCGGTCACGGTCGAGGACGTGCTGTGGTCGTTCCGCACGCTGGGGACCAAGGGGCATCCGGGTTTCCGCCGGTCGGCGGCCAAGGTTGCCGCGATGCGGCAGACCGGCCCGCGCAGCCTGCGGCTGGAATTCTCGGTGGCCGATCGCGAGCTGCCGCTGATCTTCGGCCTGCGCCCGGTGCTGAAGAAGGCCGACTGGGCGGGGCTGGATTTCGCCGAAAGCAGCCTGCGCGTGCCGGTCGGATCGGGGCCTTATGTGGTGGCCGAGGTCGATCCCGGCCGCCAGATCACCTTCCGCCGCAATCCCGATTACTGGGCGCGCGATCTGCCGCTGATGCGCGGCCAGGCCAATTTCGACACCATCCGCTATGAGTTCTATGCCGACGGCAATGCGCTGTTCGAGGCGTTCCGCGCCGGGCTGGTCTCGGTCTATCGCGAGGGCGATCCGCAGCGCTGGCAGACCGGCTATGACTATCCGGCGGCGCGCGAGGGCCGGGTCGTGCTGTCGCGGATTCCGCATCACCGCCCCTCGGGCATGCGCGGGCTGGTCTTCAACACCCGC
>RFIR01000573.1 GCA_003695135.1 Alphaproteobacteria bacterium
ACCAAAACCCGTAAGACGGTCCCCACCGGAGGCTTACGAAGCATCGCCGGAACGGACTTGTTGTAACCATCCGGCGTAGGCCGCGGTCAGGCTGCCTTTTGTTTTGGCGGGGTCTGTTGCCAAGTCCACGGGAGCAGGTCCGGCAGGCTCGCGACCTGCAGATTGGGCAGGCGGGCGAGCATGTCGGCCAGCCAGGCCTGCGGATCGACGCCGTTGAGCTTGGCGGTGACGATCAGGGTGTACATGAATGCGGCCCTGTCGCCGCCGCGCTCGGAGCCGGCGAAGAGCCATGACTTCCTGCCGAGAGCTACGCCGCGCAGCGCCCGTTCCGCGGCGTTGTTGGTCAGACAGACGCGCCCGTCCTCGAGGAACCGGGTGAAGGCCGTCCAGCGGTCCTTCTCGAACAGGTAGTTTATGGCCTTGGCGACGGGCGCATGCTTCGACATTCGGGAGCGCTCGGCCATGAGCCAGTCGTGCAGGTTGTCCACCAGCGGACGTGACAGGCGGTACCTTGCCTCGCGGCGCGCCTCGGCGCTCAGCCCATTGATGTCACGCTCGATGTCGAAGAGCGCGTCGATGCGCTTCACTGCCTCCAGCGCCACCGGTGAGATGTCATGGGCGGGCTTGCCCTTGCGGACATTGCCGGCGATGTCGGCCAGCACGAAGAACTTGCGCCGAGCATGGGCCCAACAGAGCGCGCTGGTGACCGGCCCCGGCTTGCGGTCCTCGCGATAGAGGTCGTTGTAGCCTCCATAGGCGTCGGCCTGCAGTACGCCCTGCCAGCCCGCAAGATGCCGGTTCGGGTTGGTCTTCTCCCGATCGGGAGAGAAGTGGAACAGCGCCGCGGGCGGCGCGCCGCCGGCAAAGGGCCGGTCGTCGCGGACATAGGTCCAGAGCCGTGCGGTCCTGGCGCCGCCCCTGGCCAGGAGCGGCACCGTGGTGTCATCACCGTGCAGCCGATCGGCGGCCAGAACATGGGCCCTGATCAGCGCATGGATCGGCTCCAGCGCCACGGCGCAGGCGCCGACCTGGTCGGCAAGCGTGGAAAGGCTGAGATCGACGCCTTCGCGGGCATAGCGCTCGGCCTGTCGGTTCAAGGGCTGATGCTGCCCGAACTTCTCGAACAGGATCATCGCCAGCAGGTTCGGACCGGCCCATCCCCGTGGCGTCGGATGGAAAGGCGCGGGGGGCTGGCTGATCTTCTCGCAGTCCCGGCAAGTGAACTTCTCGCGGACTGTCTGGATCACCTTCCACTGCCGCGGGATGACCTCCAGCGTCTCGGTAACGTCCTCGCCCATCTTCACGATGCGCGACGACCCGCAGCAGGTGCAGTTGGCCGGCGCCTCGATCACCACTCGCTCGCGTGGCAAATGGTCTGGGAACGGCTTGCGCCTTGGTTTGCGCCGATCGAAGGCACGCACCTTCGTGGTTCCCTCGGCCGCCTCAGCTCGAATCGCATCCTCGGTCGCGGCGGCTTCGAGTTCCTCGAGCTGCAGTTCCAATTGGTCGATCAGCCGGGTGCGCCGTTCGGAGCTTTTGCCGTACTGGTCGCGGCGCAGCTTGGCGATCTCCAGCTTGAGCGCCTTGACCATCGCCTCGGTGCTGGAGACCACGGCGCGGGCCTGTGCCAATTCGGCTTCGGCGGTCGCAGCACGCGCTTCGGAGGCCGCAAGAGCAGCCTGCAATCTGGCGATCTCCGAAGCATCCTCCGACATGCCGAAGGAGTATCATGTCGGCCCAGGAAAGGCCAATAAAATCAGGGATATGAGCGAAAATTATCCCGCCTTTGCAGGTCGCTGCGTCCAGCGCGGATTGCGCCAGTCGATCCCCTCCAGAAGGTAACCCAACTGCGCCGCCGATATCCGCACCGCCTCGCCGGACCGGCTCACCGGCCAGATGAACTTGCCGGCCTCCAGCCGCTTGGCATAGAGCGACATCCCCACGCCGTCGTGCCACAGCAGTTTGACCAAATCGCCCCTGCGGCCGCGGAAACAGAAGATCTCCCCGGCATGGGGATCGCGCCCGAGCCCCTCCTGGACCTGAAGCGCCAGCGTGTTCATGCCGCGCCGCATGTCAGTGACACCGCCCGCGATCCAGACCTTCACGCCGGCCGGAAACGCGATCATCAGCTGTCCACCACGTCAAGGAGCCGGGCAAGCGCCGCCGGGTCCACGTTGGTCGGTACCAAGACGCGGCGCCCGTTCCGCAGCGCTATCTCGATCCTGGCCTCCGGGTCCGAGGGTGGGGGCGCGTTTGGTGCCGACGAAGGGGTCTCGGCGGATAGCGCCAACGGTATGAACGCCGGCGAACCGCCGGCACCAAGCTCACCATTCCGGAATTGCCGGCGCCAGACCGTCAGCAGAGAACGCGCAATACCATGGCGTCTCGCGGTGGCGCTGACCTGACGATGACCGACGAAACTCTCCTCGACGATCCGAAGCTTGTCGGCGTCGCTCCAATGCCGACGCCGCAGCCCGTCCGCGCCGGACAGAACCTCGATCTCAGGTGCGAACGTAAGGTCGGCCATAAGGTCGGACCTATCATCAGAGACCAAAACCCGTAAGACGGTCCCCACCGGAGGCT
>RFIR01000574.1 GCA_003695135.1 Alphaproteobacteria bacterium
GAGGAGTGGCGCGCCGCGACCGGGCCGGACGCCGCCGTCGTCGCCGCCGATCTGGCCGGGGACGGCGCGCCGGAGCGCGTCGCCGCTGCCGCGGCCATTCCCTTCGGTTCGCCCGACATCCTCGTCAATGCCGCCGGGCTCAACCCGCGCCAACCGGCCCAGGAGGTGACGCGCGAGGCGTGGGAGGCGACGCTGGCGATCAACCTCACCGCGCCCTTCCTGCTGGCCCGTGCGCTGGTGCCGGCGATGCGCGCGCGCGGCTGGGGCCGGATCGTCAACTTCGCCTCGCTGCAATCCTTCCGCGCCTTTCCCGCCGGCATCGCCTATGGCGCGTCGAAGGGCGGGGTGGCGCAGCTGACCCGCGCCATGGCCGAGGCGTGGTCGCAGCACGGCATCACCGCCAACGCGCTCGGCCCCGGCTTCTTTCCCACCGAGCTGACCGGTCCGGTCTTCGCCGATCCCGAACGCGCCGCCGCCAACGCCGCGCAGACCTGCATCGGCCGCAACGGCCGGCTGGAGGATATCGACGGGCCGCTCCTGTTCCTGTGTTCGGAGGCGTCTGCCTATGTCACCGGGCAGATCCTGATGGTCGATGGAGGCTTCACCGCCAAATGACGGCCCTTGCCACCGGTGCCACGGAACGGATAGGCGATTGCGCGGCGCCCGAACGCGCGCCATGGCCGGCCGGATGGCCGTCAACGAATACGCCCGAAGGAGGGGCCTGAGAGATGTACCGCAAGATAATCGTCGCCCTGTCGCTTGAGCATGGCATCGGCAAGCGGGCGCTGGAGGTGGCACGCCGGCTGCGCGCCGAGGGCGGGCAGATCACGGCGGTGCATGTCTATGAGCCGCCCAACAATACCGTCACCGTCTATCTCGACGAGGAAATCCTGGCCCGGACCCGCGCCGATCTGCGCGCGCGGCTGAACGAAAGGGTGGCGGATGCGGCCGATGTCGAGCCGGTCATGCTGGAAGGGCATCCGGGCACGGCCATCGCCGAGCATGCCGAGCAGACCGGGGCCGATCTGATCATCGTCGGATCGCACAAGCCCGGGCTGGTCGACTATTTCCTCGGCTCGACCGCGGCCCGCGTCGTCCGCCATGCCCCCTGTTCGGTGCATGTGCTGCGCGATGCGGTCCAATGACCACAGACAAGACCCGCGCCCCGGCGCGCACCGGCGCATGAGAGGGAGTCCGCCCGAATGGATATAAGTCAGAAGATCACCGAGGATCTGGTCGCCGCCGGCATCGGCTTCGTGACCACGGTGCCCTGCAAGCAGCTGGCCGGCGTGATCGACGCCGTCGAGCGCCACCCGGCCCTGCACCATGTGCCCTCCAACAAGGAGGACGAAGGCATGGGGCTGTGCGCCGGCGCCTGGCTGGGCGGCACGAAACCCTGCATCATCATGCAGAACACCGCGCTGGGCGTGACGATCAATTCGCTGGCGACGCTGATCCAGTTCTACCGCATGCCGCTGCCGATGCTGATCTCCTATCGCGGCGAGCTGGGCGAGCCCATCGCCTGCCAGGTGGAAATGGCGGTTCACACCAAGGCGCTGCTCGCCCAGCTGCACATCCCGGCCTACCATTTCCATCATCAGGCCGATGTCGAGGAGCTGCCGCGGATCCTCGACTACACCTTCATGTGCTCCAAGCCGGTCGCGGTTCTGACCGACGCCACCTTCTGGGGAGGCTACTGAGATGATCCGTTACGACGTGCTGAAGGAAATCGCCCCGATCCTGCGCCCGCATCTGGTGGTCTGCAACATCGGCATCCCCAGTCAGGAACTGCACGCCATCGACGACCAGCCCACCAATTTCTACATGCTGGGAACGATGGGTCTGGCCTCCTCGATCGGCCTCGGCCTCGCGCTGGCGCAGGACAAGACCGTGATCGCCATCGACGGCGACGGCTCGGTGCTGACGAATCTGGGCACCCTGCCGACGATCGCCAACAACGTGGCCGACAACTACATCTTGCTCATCGTCGACAATGGCTCCTACGGCTCGACCGGCGATCAGCCCACCTATGCCGGCCGCAAGACCTCGCTGGCGAAGATGGCCGAGGCGGCGGGCTGCGAGCATGTCGTCGAATGCGCCGCCGAAGATACCGGCCGGGTGCTGGCCGAGGCCATCGAGGCCCGGCGGATGACCGTTATCGTGAGCAAGTGCGAGAGCGGCAACAGGAAGATGCCGGTGATCACCATGGACCCGGTGGTGATCCGCGACCGCTTCATGAAGGCGGTGGCCGGCTGATCGGGGGATCGGGTGCGTGAGCCGTGCCGAGCATATCCACTGCAGCGCCGATGCCCGCCGGCTCGCGCGGCGGCGTCTGCCCTGGATGGTGTTCGACTATATCGACGGCGCGGCCGGTAACGAGACCGGTGCGGCGCGCAACCGCGCGGCGCTGGACGAGATGTGCCTGCGGCCGCGGGTGCTGCGCGATGTCAGCCGGCGCGCGCTTTCGGTCGAGCTGTTCGGCGAGACCGTTTCGCGCCCCTTCGGCATCGCGCCGATGGGGATGTGCAACCTCGCCGCGCCCGGCGCCGATCTGATGCTGGCCCGGCTGGCGGCGCGCGAGGGCGTGCCGCTCGGCGTCTCCACCATGGCCTCGACGCCGATGGAGCGGCTGATCGAGCTGGCCGAGGGCAACGCCTGGTTCCAGCTCTATTGCAGCGGCGACGGCAGCGGCGCCTTCAAGCTTGTGGAACGCGCGAAGGCGGCCGGCTACACCACGCTGGTCCTGACCGCGGACGTGCCCGAGCTCGGCCGCCGACCGCGCGAGCTGCGCCACGGCTTCAGGATGCCGTTCCGCATCGGCCCGCGCCAGTTCCTCGACTTCGCGCTGCACCCGCGCTGGTCGCTCTCGACACTCTTCCGCGGCCGGCCGGAGCTGGCGAATTTCCGCGCCCCGGGCTTCACCTTCGATCGCACCGAGAGCCGGGCGCGCGCCGACTGGGACATGCTGGCGCGGCTGCGCGATGCCTGGCCGGGGCGGCTGGTGGTCAAGGGCATCCTCGATCCCGCCGACGCCCGCATGGCGCGCGAGCGCGGGGTGGATGCGATCCAGGTCTCCAATCACGGCGCGCGGCAGCTGGAAAGCGCGCCGGCCGCGCTGGAGGCGCTGGCCGCGATCCGGGCCGAGCTCGGCCCCGGCGTCCCGCTCTTTCTCGATTCCGGCCTGCGCTCGGGCGAGGACGTGCTGAAGGCGCTCGCAACCGGGGCCGGCTTCACCTTTCTCGGCCGGGTGTTCCTGTTCGCCATCGCCGCGGCGGGCGAGGAGGGGCTTCAGCGCATGTGGCAGGTGCTGTGCGAGGAGCTCGGCATCGCCATGGCCCAGCTCGGGCTCACCGATCTTTCCGCGGTCGGGCGGGCCGGGTGGACCGCCCGCGCGCCGGCGGCCTGAGCGGATCGAGTGCGGAAGGGGCAGGTCGGCCGGGCTGGGCGCGGGAAGACCCATAGCATGTCGAGTCCAAATTGATTCACCCGCCCGTGGCGCGGAGCGACACGGGCATGCGCCTGTTCGGCCGCTTACTCGAACACATGGCGTTCGCGGCCTCACCCCCAAGGCGGGCGTTTTCGCGCCCACCCGGGCGGTCGCATGCCCTTGCATCGGGAACCGGCGTGAACCGGAATGATGCGACCTGCATCACGCCCGGTGCGTCTCGATGCGGATCTCGCTTGTCAGGGTGCGGTGAACCGGGCAGCGATCGGCAATCTCCATCAGCCGCGCGCGCTGGGCCTCGTCAAGCGCGCCTTCCAGCGTGATGACGCGGGTGAAGCGGTCGATCTTGCCCGTCTTCGTCTCGCAATCGGCGCAGTCCTCGGCATGGATCCGGTCATGGCTGACATCGACCGCGACGTGGTCGAGCGGCAGCCCCTTGCGCCGCGCATACATGCGGATGGTCATCGAGGTGCAGGCGCCGAGCCCCGCGGCCAGCAGGTCATAGGGCCCCGGTCCGGTATCAGAACCGCCGAAATCGACCGGCTCGTCGGCGGTCAGACGGTGGCGCGGGCCCGACAGCACGGTCTGGCGAAATCCGGCCGGGTCGGCCTCGATCACCCGCACCGTGCCTTCGGGCGGCGCGGCGGGGGCGTCCGCGGCGGCATCCTCCGCGGCACTTCCGCCGACATAATGCCCGGCCCAGCCGGCGATGACCTCGGCGGCGAACTGCGCGTCCCCGGCCCGGCTCAGCAGGTGATCGGCGGAATCGAGGCTCACGAAGCTCTTCGGGTGCCGGGCGGCCATGAAGATCTCGGTGGCATTGTCGATGCCGACCACCTCGTCGCGCGGGGCGTGCAGGATCATCAGCGGACGCTTGAGCCCCCGGACCGCATCCTTCAGCCGCGCCGCCGTGACGTCATGGACGAATTCCCGCGAGATGCGGAAGCTGCGGCCGGCCAGCGTGACCTCGGCCGAGCCCTCGCGGTCGATCTCGTCCAGCCGGTTGCCGAACTGGGCCAGCACATGGCCAGGATCGAAGGGCGCACCGATGGTGGCCACGGCGCGGACCGA
>RFIR01000089.1 GCA_003695135.1 Alphaproteobacteria bacterium
CGTCCGGCCCGCCCGGCCCCCGCTCCTCGCGCCGCCGGCGCCACCGGCGCGGCCACGGCCCGCTCCAGTAACCCTCATGCGGCGGGCGAATGCATGACAGGATCGCCCGCGGCCCGGCGAATGCCAGCCGGCTGATCGGGTTGCGCCTGAGCCGCGCCTTCATCTCCTCCACCCGCATCACCTCGCCGATGCGGCGGTCGAGAAACGCCCAGGTACGTTCGGAGTTCTCGCTGTTATCGCCCAGCCAGTAGAGGATGGTGGCCGAGATCACCCCGGCAAGGCTCGCCCGCTTGGTGTACCAGTTGTAGTCCTCGGCGCGGTCGCCGAGCCCGTTCCAGATCACATCGGCGGTATGCCAGATCGCCCGCGCGCCATCCACCGCATGGATCGGCAGGGCGAACAGCGCCGCCGCCCGGCGCACCGCCTCCTTGTGCGGGGCGACCAGTTCCAGCCGCCGGCGCACCGCATGGGCGATGCGTTCCGAATAGCGCAGATGCGCCAGCGACCCCGCCGCCAGCTCCTCGGCCAGCTGCCGGTCGGCGCGGTCGTGAAAGGCGAGCGCCAGATCGACGCCGCCGCGCGGGAACAGGGCGCGCGCGGTCTCGACATCGACCCCGACATCCTGCGCGGCCATGCGCAGGGCCGCATCGCTCCAGCCGTCGAAGGGAACCTGGACCAGCACCGCGTCGAGAAGCCGGTCCTTCAGCGCGTCGATCCCGCTCGGGGCCTCGTCCCGGGTCTCCGTCATGAACCTTCCCCTTCCATGCCGTCGATACCAAGTTAGGCCCGGTTCGCGCATCCGGCAAGGCTGCGCCTGGAGGCGGCACAGGGGAATTCGCCCTTCGGGCGAAGGCCTCCGGCGGGGATATTTGCGAACCGGAAAAGGAAGGGGCGACACGCCGACCCGCCTGTGCGCGGTTCGGGCCGCTGCTTTCGTGAACCTGTGCAGCCGCTTGCGTGCCGGCGCGGCGACGCTAGTCTGATCGAAACCCGGCGCAGGCGGGCCGGCGACATTGGGGGAGGGCGCGATGGGCGAGATGGCGACGCTGCAGGACAAGCTGGCGATCGAGCAGGCGATGCCGGTGTCGCAACGCTGGAGCGCGCGCACGCTCTACGAGTTGCTCTCCCAGACCGCCGCGCGCATGGCCGACCGTCCGGCGCTGAGCTTCCAGCTCCGCTCCGGCCCGCGCGAGAAGGCCGAGACGCTGAGCTGGCGCGAATTTCACGCAAGGGTGACGCAGGCGGCCAACCTGTTCCGCCGCCTCGGCGTGGGGCCGGACGATGTGGTCGCCTATCTGATGCCCAATTGCAACGAGACCGCGATCACGCTCCTGGCCGGGGCCACCGCCGGCATCGTCAACCCGGTCAACCCGCTGCTGGAGGCCGGGCAGATCGCCGCCATCCTGCGCGAGACGGGCGCGAAGGTGCTGGTCACGCTGGCGCCGTTTCCGAAATCCGATCTCGCCGCGATGGCGGCCGAGGCGCTGAAGCACGCGCCGAATGTCGAGACGGTGCTCGAGGTCGATCTCAAGCGCTATCTTTCGCCGCCGCTTTCCTGGATCATCCCGCTGATCCGGCCGAAACCGGTTGGCGGGCACGCCGCGCGCATCCTCGATTTCAACGCCGAGATGGCGCGCGAACGCGGCGACCGGCTCGATTTCGAGGAACCGGAGGAAGACCGGGTCTGCGCCTATTTCCACACCGGCGGCACCACCGGCATGCCCAAGATCGCCCAGCACCGCCAGTCCGGCATGATCTACAACGGCTGGTGCGCCACCGAAATCGCGCTGGAGCCCGATGACGTGGTGCTCTGCCCGCTGCCGCTGTTTCACGTCTTCGCCGCCTATCCGATCCTGATGGCCTGCGTGTTCTCCGGCGCGCACATGGTGATGCCGACGCCGCAGGGTTATCGCGGCGAGGGGGTGTTCGACAATTTCTGGAAGCTGATCGAACGCTGGCGGGTCAGCTTCATGGTCATGGTGCCGACGGCGGCCTCGGCGCTGATGCAGCGCAAGGTCGATGCCGATCTGAGCTCGCTGAAATACGCGCTCTGCGGCTCGGCCCCGCTGCCGGTGGAGCTGTTCCGCAAGTTCGAGACCGCCTGCGGGGTGAAGATCCTCGAGGGCTACGGCATGACCGAGGCGACCTGCCTGATCTCCTGCAACCCGGTGCATGGCGAGCGCCGCATCGGCTCGGTCGGGCTGCCCTTTCCCTATACCGATGTGCGCATCCGCCATTTCGATGCCGAGGGCAAGGTCAGCCGCGAATGCGCCACCGACGAGATCGGCGAGATCTGCGTCTCCAGCCCCGGCGTGTTCCCCGGCTATCGCGAGGCGGACCGCAACAAGGGGGTGTTTACGGCCGACGGCTATCTGCGCACCGGCGATCTCGGCCGCATCGACGCGCAGGGCTATCTGTGGATCACCGGCCGCGCCAAGGAGCTGATCATCCGCGGCGGGCACAATATCGACCCGGCGATGATCGAGGAGGCGCTGGCCGCACATCCGGCGGTGGCCTTTGCCGGCGCGGTCGGCCAGCCGGATGCGCATGCGGGCGAGCTGCCCTGCGCCTATGTCGAGCTGGTTGCGGGCGCCGAGGTCGGGGTGGAGGAGCTGATGGCATTCGCCCGCAATCACATCCCCGAGCGTGCGGCCGAGCCGAAATACATCGAGATCCTGGACGAGCTGCCCAAGACCGCCGTGGGCAAGGTGTTCAAGCCGGCGCTGCGGCGCATGGCGATCGCCCGTGTCTTCGATGCCGCGCTGGCCAAGGCCGGTTTGCACGCCCGTGTGGCCGAGGTGGTCGAGGACCGCAAACGCGGGCTGGTGGCGCGCATCGAATGCCCCGATCCGGGGGAGCGCGAAGCGGTCGCCACACTGCTCGGCGGCTTCCCGCCCAAGCACGAGATCGTCTGAGCCGGCCGGACGTTGGTTTCCGGCGTCATCCCCCGGCCCGATCGCGCCGGGTTCCATGCGGCGGAGGCTCCGTCGGACAGATCCGGGCGTTCCGCGCGAGCGCCGCGAAATGCGGCGCCATAAACGTTCTTCATGTTTTCACCGTTGATTGAAAAATGTTGATTCTGGAATTATTTCCTAGAGACTCCTGCAAAACCCCGCCGGCCAGACCCGGGCGTTGCGTTCGGGCGCCGCGAAATGCGGCGCCGGCGGCGATTATCCATGATTTTCACCTATTTGATAAATATTGATTGGGGAATTATTTTCTAAATTACTTTACGCGCGCGCGGTCACGATGACCGAAAACCGAGCCGATTCGGTGTTTTGCATTCATGCCGGTGTTTTGCAGGGTCTCTTCTAATTACTTTACGTGCGCGCTATTATGATCTCACCAAATCCTTGCGCACTCGGGATATCCTCCTGCACCCGAGTTTTGCAGGGGCCGCTTCCGAAAGTTTCTTGCGCAAAATCCGGTCTCACTGAAAATCTTGCGCATTCAGGATAACTGCCCGCTGCCGAGTTCCGCAGATTTCCTTTTCATTCATCCAGCCGTGGCCCGTCACCTCCGCCGCGCCCCTGCTCGCGAGGATTTCACTGGATTTTCGGCGCCGACCCGGCTTTGCTGGGATGAATCTGCCGGGAGACCCTTGCATGCACGCGCTCCGTCTTCTCATCCTGCTGGCGCTCGCCGCGCTGCCCCTGCCCGCCGCCGCCTGCGGCGAGACATCCGAATGCCGCGTCGATGGCGGCGCCTATCTGATCGCCCTGCCCGAAGGGCCGGCGAAGGGCGCGGTCATCTTCCTGCATGGCTATGGCGGCACCGCGAAGGGGCTGATGCGCAACCGGACCCTGGTCAAGGCGGTCACCGAACGCGGCTATGCCCTGATCGCGCCGCAGGGGCTGCCCTGGCGGCCGGGGCAGAAGGGCGGCAGCTGGAACATGCGGCTCTCGCCGGAGCGGCGCGACGACATCGCCTTCCTGCGCGCGGTGGCCGCGGATGCCGGGACCCGCTTCGGCCTGCCCCATGGCGGCATGCTGCTGTCGGGGTTTTCCGCCGGTGGCATGATGGTCTGGCGCGTGGCCTGCAACGCGCCGGAGGCGTTTCCCGCCTATGCCCCGGTCTCCGGCCTGCTGTGGCGGCCGCTGCCCGAGAAATGCGCAGGTCCGATGCGGATGCTGCATGTGCATGGCTGGTCCGATCCGGTGGTGCCGATCGAGGGCCGATCGGTCGCCGGGGGGCGCATCACCCAGGGCGATCTGTTCCGCGGGCTCGACATCCTGCGCGCCGCCGATGGCTGCGCCAGAGACGATCCCGACAGCTATGACCGCTCGGGCCGCTATCTGATCCGGCGCTGGACCGAATGCGCGCCCGGCGCGCGGCTGGAGCTCGCCATGCACCCCGGCGGGCATATGATCCCGAAGGACTGGACCACGCTGGCGCTCGACTGGTTCGAGGGTCTGCCGCCGGCGCCGGAGGTCGATCTGGCCTGCAGCAACAAGGACGGCAAGGACGAGCTGGCGGCTTCCTGCTGACAGGTGGCGCCGGGCCCGCGACGCCACTGCAGCCTGATCATGTCGTGCCGGATCGGACTAACCCGCCCGGGGAGCGCAGCGATCCGGGCATGCGCCCGTTCAGCCGCTCTTCTCGCGCCATGGCGTTCGCGACCTCACCCCCACAGGCGGGCGCATTCGCGCCCACCCGGCCGGGCGCCTGCCCTCGTGTCGAGCACCCCGGACTGAATCGAACTGAATGCGACACGTTCGGGCGATGCCGCTTGACCGCGCCGGGTTTTCCCGGCGGGATCGGGTCATGCCCGATGCCGATCCGCCCCCGAATGCCGCCACGATGCCCCTCTGCGCCCTCTGCCAGCGCCCCATCCCGCCCGGTGTGCCCGCCGACCGCCACCACCTGATCCCGAAGCTGAAGGGTGGCCGCCGCGGACCGGTGGTCACGCTGCACCGGATGTGCCATGCCGAGATCCACGCCGCGCTGAGCGAGGCGGAACTGGCGCGCGATTATGCCAGCATCGAGGCGCTGCGCACCCATCCCCGGCTCGCCCGCTTCATCGCCTGGCTGGCGGGCAAGCCGGCCGGATTTCACGTCCGAAGCATCGGCCCGCGGCGGCGACGGCGCTGAGCCGGGGGCGGTTCGGGGACCGAATCACCTTCGCCACCGAAGGGCATCCACGGGCCGGTAACGCCTGACGCATCCGCCGACGGACCGGAATCGGCACAGAATTCGGCCCCGCCCGGCAACCCCGCTCTTGTATCCGGCCTACAAGCTGCGGTTAATTCGTTCCGACTGGAGCCTGGATCAGGGGTGTCGCATGAGACTGCTCCCGCGCATGCTGGCGCGCATCATCCGCAAGGGCACGCTGACGCTGATCGCGCCGGACGGCAGCGAATATCGCTTCGAGGGCGAGGAGCCCGGCCCGCGTGTGACGGTTCGCGTCACCGACCCGTCGCTGGACTGGCGCATCGTGTTCAATCCCGAGCTGAAGGCGGCCGAGGCGTTCATGGACGGCACGCTGCAGGTGGTCGATGGCGGAGCCTACGAGCTGCTGGAACTGGTCTTTCTCAACAAGCGGCAGTTCGACAGGACGCCGGGGCAGGTGTTCTGGAATGCGCTGGCGCGCCGTCTGCGCCGGTTCATGCAGTACAATCCGATCTCGCGCGCGCGGCGCAATGCCGGGCATCACTACAATACCGGCAACGCCTTCTACCGCATGTGGCTCGATGCGGACATGCAGTATTCCTGCGCCTATTTCGCCACCGGCAACGAGACGCTCGATCAGGCCCAGACGCTGAAGAAGCGCCACATCGCCGCCAAGATGGGGCTGGAGCCGGGCCAGCGCGTGCTCGATATCGGCTGCGGCTGGGGCGGCATGGCGCTCTATCTCGCCGCGGTCGCCGGGGTCGAGGTCACCGGCGTCACCCTGTCGGAGGAGCAGCTCAGAATCGCGCAGGCGCGGGCGAGGGCGGCCGGGCTCGACGATCAGGTCCGCTTCGAGCTGCGCGACTACCGCCAGGTCACCGAGAAGTTCGACCGCGTGGTTTCGGTCGGCATGCTGGAGCATGTCGGCATCGGCCATCTGCAGGAATACTTCATGAAGGTGCGCGACGTGCTCAAGCCGCATGGCGTGGCGCTGATCCATTCGATCTCCGGCATGTCGCCGCCCGGCGTCACCGGTCCGTTCCTGCGCAAGTACATCTTTCCCGGCGGCTATGCGCCGTCGGTGTCGGAATCGATGCTGCCGGTCGAACGCGCCGGGCTGTGGCTTCTCGACATGGAGATCTGGCGGGTGCATTACGCGCCCACCCTGCGCCACTGGCGCCAGCGCTTCATGGCCCGCCGCGACGAGGTGGTGCGCATGTATGACGAGCGCTTCGCGCGGATGTGGGAGTTCTACCTCGCCGCCTGCGAATGCGCCTTCCGCTATGGCGCCAGCCATGTCTACCAGTTCCAGCTCGCGCGCGAGCGGGACGCGATGCCGCTGACCCGCGACTACATCGCCCCGGCCGCGGCAAGGCTGGAGGCGCGCGAGGCGCAGGCGCTGCAGCGCATCAACGAGAGCACCGAGGCGGTATTCGCCGCCGCCTGAGGATGTTCGGGCGGGGCGGCACCGGCCTTGACGGACGGGCCGGTTCCGGTCCATCTGCGCCGATGACCGACATGCTGGAAACCCTCGCCCATGCCCTGATCGACGCCGCGCGCAAGGCGGGCGCCGAGGCCGCGGACGCACTCGCGGTCTCGGGCGAGAGCCTTTCGGTGGAACTGCACAACACCGCCCTCGATCAGGCCGAGCGCGCCGAGGGCATCGATATCGGGCTGAGGGTGCTGATCGGCCGCCGCCAGGCCTGCGTCTCGGCCAGCGATGCCCGTCCCGAGACCATCGCCGCGCTGGCCGAACGCGCGGTGGCGATGGCGCGCGAGGCGCCCGAGGACCCCTGGGCGGGGCTGGCCGAACCCGACCAGCTGGCCCGCGAGTGGGATCTGGCCGCGCTCGACATCGACGACCCCGCCCCGGCGCCCGAGCCCGGCCTGCTGGAAGCGCGCGCCGCCGAGGCCGCCCGCGCCGCGCTGGCCGAACGCGGCATCAGCCAGGTCGAAAGCGCCGGCGCCGGCTGGAGCCGCACCCGGCTGCATCTGGCCGCGACCAACGGGTTCTCCGGCGGCTATGCGCGCAGCGCGCATTCGGTCCATTGCAGCGCCATCGCCGGCGAGGGCACGGGCATGCAGCGCGATTTCGCCTATGAGATGCGCTGCCATGGTGCCGACATGCCGCCGGCCGAGGAGGTCGGCCGCCGCGCCGGGCAGCGGGCCTCAGCGCTCATCGGCGCGGGGCGACCGCCCACAGGCAGCTTTCCGGTGCTTTATGACGAGCGGGTCGCCTCCGGGCTGATCGGCCATCTGGTCAATGCGGTGAACGGCGCCGCGATCGCCCGCGGATCGAGCTGGCTGATCGACGCGCTGGGCGAGCGGGTGCTGCCCGCGGGCCTCGATCTGGTCGAGGAACCGCTGCGCCCGCGCGGCACACGCTCGCGCCCCTTCGATGGCGAGGGTCTGCCCACGGCGCGGCGCGAGATCCTGCGCGACGGGGTGCTGACGGGCTGGACGCTCGATCTGGCCACGGCGCGCAAGCTCGGCATGCAGAGCACCGGCAACGCCGCGCGCGGCACCGGCGCGCCGCCCTCGCCCTCGGTGGGCAATCTCCGGCTGAGCCCGGGCGAGCGCAGCCCCGAGGCGCTGCGCCGCGAGATGGGCACCGGGCTTCTCGTCACCTCGATGATCGGAAGCACCGTCAACCCCACCACGGGCGACTATTCCCGCGGCGCGGTCGGCTTCTGGGTCGAGAATGGCGAGATCGCCCGACCGGTCAACGAATTCACCATCGCCGGCAATCTGCGCGACATGCTGAAGCGGGTGATCCCGGCCAATGACGGGCGCGAATACCGCTCGCGCATCGTGCCCAGCCTGCTGGTCGAGGGGCTGACCATTGCCGGCGCCTGAGCCGGAGCCCGGCGCGACCACGGAAAACGACCGCGATCTCGCGCTGATCGCCGATGCGGCACGGGCGGCAGGAGAGATCGCCCGATCCTTCTTCGGCCGTTCCGTCGCGACCTCCGAGAAGGGCGGCGGGCAGGGACCGGTCACCGAGGCCGATCTTGCCATCGAGGCGATGCTGCGCGCGCGGCTGACGGCGGCACGGCCCGATTACGGCTGGCTGAGCGAGGAGGCCGAGGACAGCGCCGATCGGCTGGGCCGCCGCCGCGTCTTCATCGTCGATCCCATCGACGGCACCCGCGCCTTCATCGCCGGGCAGAAGAGCTTCGGCATCGCCATCGCGGTGGCCGAGGCGGGCCGGGTGGTGGCCGGGGTCATGCATCTGCCGCTCTACCATGCCACCTATGCGGCAACGCGCGGCGGCGGGGCCAGCCGCGACGGGACACCCCTGCGCGTCTCGGCCCGGCAGGACATCGCCGACGCCAGCGCGCTGGCCGGACGGGCGCAGCTCAGCCCCGAACTCTGGCCCGGCGGCGCCCCGCCGGTGAGGCGGCATTTCCGTCCCGCGCTGGCCCACCGTCTGTGCCTTGTCGCCGAGGGCCGGTTCGACTGCCTGATCACCCTTGCCCCGTGCTGGGAATGGGACGTGGCCGCGGGCGCCCTGATCGCGGCCGAGGCGGGGGCGGCGGTCACCACCGCGGGCGGCGGGGCGCCGGCGTTCAACAGCGCACAGGCAAGGCTGCCGGGGCTGATCGCCGCCCCGCCGGCGCTGCATGCCCAGCTGATGGCGCGGCTCGCCCCGGCGCCGGGCTGAAGCCGGCTGCTGCCGATTGAACTCGGGCGCGGCCTCGCTATGCTGCGCCGCCGATCTGCAAGGAGCCATGACATGACCCAGAAGCTGCATCTCGTCTTCGGCGGCGAGCTCGTCGATCCGCAGTCCACCCGCTTCGTCGATGTCTCCAGGATCCACATCGTCGGCATGTTTCCCAACTATGCCGCGGCCTATGATGCGTGGAAGAAACACGCCCATCACACGGTCGACGATGCCCATACGCGCTATTTCATCGCCCATCTGCACCGGCTCAGGGACGAGGAGCAGGAAACCGGCCCGACCGAAGAGATGGAGTGAGGCGATGGCCGGGCGGCTCCTGCGCCGCATCCGTGGCTCGGCCCGTCTGCGCGGCGCGGTGGCCCGGCTGATCGCCTTCTACATCCGCATCTGCCGCTGGACCGGACGCTGGGAGGTCATCGGCGCCGAGACCCGCCAGCACATGCTCGACCGCCCCGGCCCGTGGATCATGGCGATCTGGCACGGCCGGCTGTTCATGGTGCCGGCCGAGATGCACCCGGCCTACGAGGTGCAGGCGATGATCTCGCGCAATCGCGACGGCGACATCATCTCGGACGTTGTCGGGCGGTTCGGCATCCGCTCGATCCGCGGCTCGTCCGAGGACCCGGCCAAGCCCGGCCGTCGGCGGGGCGGGCCGCGGGCGTTTCGCGAGGCGGCCGCCGCGCTCGATACCGACCGCGCGCTGATCGTGGCGGTGACGCCGGACGGGCCGCGCGGCCCGCGCATGCGCTGCCGGCCCGGCGTGGCCGCGCTGTCGGCGATGACCGCGATCCCGGTGGTGCCCTGGACCTTCTCGGCGCGCTGGGCCATCGAGCTGGGCAGCTGGGACCGGTTCCTGATCCCCCTGCCGTTTACCCGCGGCGTGCTCGCCTTCGGCACGCCGATCCCGCCGCCCGCCGACGAGGCGGAGGCGACGCTGGCCGCCCATGGCGCACGGATCGAGAACGAGCTGACCGGCCTGACCCTGGTGGCCGATACCAGGGTCGGCCGCAGCACGCCGATACCCGGAAACGCGTGACCATGCGCTCGCCGGCTCTGGGAGTCTATCTGTTCCTTTCCCACCGGCTGGCCGGCGCGCCGGTCCGCCACTGGCTGGCGCGACGTGCCGCGCGCGGCAAGGAGGACACTGAAAGGCTGCCCGAACGGTTTGGCATCGCCAGCCTGCCGCGCCCGCAGGCCCCGCTCGTGTGGCTGCACGCGGCCAGCGTCGGCGAGAGCCTGTCGATCCTGGAGCTTCTGCGCCGGCTGGAGGCCTCACGTCCCGATCTGCGCTTTCTGGTGACCTCGGGCACCCGCACATCGGCCGGCGTCATGGCCAACCGGCTGCCCGCCCACGCCATCCACCAGTATGCGCCGGTCGATCTGGTCGCGGCGCAGCGGCGGTTTCTGGCCCATTGGCGGCCCCATCTCGCCATCTGGATCGAGAGCGAGCTGTGGCCGGCGATGATCCACGAGACCGCCCGTCGCGGCATCCCGCTGATCCTGCTCAATGCACGGATGTCGGACCGATCCTACCGGGCATGGCGCTGGGCGCCGCTGATGTCGCGCCGCCTGCTCGGCCGGTTCGCCGCGGTGCTGGCGCAGGACGAGGAAAGCGCGGCGCGCATGAAGCGTCTGGGCGCGGATCCGGTGGTGGTGACCGGCACGCTGAAGGAGGGATCCTCGCCGCTGCCCCATGTCGAGGCCGAGCGTCAGCGCATGGCCGGGCTGATCGGCGACCGGCCGCTGTGGCTTGCCGCCTCCACCCATGAGGGCGAGGAGGAGATTGTCAGCCTTGCCCACGCGGTGCTGCGCCGCAGGAGCCCGCGCGCGCTGCTGATCCTGGTCCCGCGCCACCCCGAGCGTGGCGCCGCGGTGGCCGATGCGCTGCGGGGGGAAGGCTGGCGGGTGGCCCGGCGCGTGGCGGAAGAGCCGCTGCGCTACGACACCGCCATCTATGTCGCCGACACGCTGGGCGAGATGGGGCTGTGGTACCGGCTGGCCGGCGTGTCGTTCCTCGGCGGCTCGCTGGTGCCGGTGGGCGGGCACAACCCCTATGAGCCGGCCGCGCTGGGCTCGGCCATCCTGCACGGGGCCCATGTGGAGAATTTCGCCGACGGCTATGCCCGGCTGGCCGCGGTGCGCGCCTCGCGGCTGGTGACCGATGCCGAGAGCCTGGCGGCCGAGGTGCTGACGGCGATGGCGCCGGAGGAATCGGCCCTGCGCGCGGCGGCGGCCTGGGAGGTGTTCAGCGAGGGCGCGGATGTGACCGACCGGGTGCTGGAGCTGTTGCAGCCCCATCTTCCGCCACCGCTTCCGCCGCCGCAATGATGCATGCACCGGGATTCTGGCAGCGCCCGCCGGGGCCGGTCGCGCGGCTGCTCTCGCCCCTCGGCGCCATCTACGCGCTGGCCACCCGGATGCGCATGCGGCGGCGCGGGCTGCGCCTGCGCGTGCCGGTGATCTGCGTGGGCAATCTCGGCGCCGGCGGTACCGGCAAGACACCCACCGTGATCGCGCTGGTCGAACGGCTGGCCGCGCGCGGGCTGCAGCCGCATGTCCTCTCGCGCGGCTATGGCGGGCGGCTGAAGGGTCCGTTGCGGGTCGACCCGGACCGGCACCGCGCGGGCGATGTCGGCGACGAGGCGTTGCTGATGGCCGGTTTCGCCCCGGTCTGGATCGGCGGCGACCGCGCAGCGTCGGGCCGCGCGGCGGTGGCGGCGGGCGCGGAGCTGATCGTGATGGATGACGGGTTCCAGAATCCGGGTCTCGTCAAGGATCTCTCGATCCTCACCGTCGATGCCGAGGCCGGGTTCGGCAACGGGCTGTGCATCCCCGCCGGGCCGCTGCGCGAGCCGGTCGCCGCCGGGCTCGCGCGGGCCGATCTGGTGCTGGCCATCGGGCCCGAACAGGCGCGGACGGAGCTGCTGCGCCGCTGGCCGGCGCTGGAGCAGCACACGGTGATCGGCGCCGAGCTGGCGCCGCGGCCGACCGGGGTCGACTGGGCCGGGCTGCCGGTGATCGCATTCGCCGGCATCGGCCGGCCGGAGAAGTTCTTTGCCACCCTGCGCCGGCTCGGCGCCGACATCCGCGCCGCCCACGCCCTGCTTGACCATGCCGCGCTGACCACCCGCCTGTTGCAGCGGCTGGCGCGCGAGGCGCTGGACGAGGGCGCACTGCTGGTGACCACGGACAAGGATGCGGTGCGCCTTCCCTCCGGCTGGCGCGGCCAGATCCAGCCGCTGCCGGTCGCGCTCGAACCCGAGGACTGGCAGGCGCTGGATGCCGCATTCGACCGGCTGCTGGCAGGGCGCTCCGGTTAGGGC
>RFIR01000575.1 GCA_003695135.1 Alphaproteobacteria bacterium
CCCCGACAAGCGGGTCAAGAACCTCTTCAACGCGCTCAGCATCGCGGACTACCTGCGCGATGTCACCACGCTCGGCGTGCTGTGGCGCGACGATGCCGCGCGCATCGCCGCCATCGGCGTGCCGATGGGGGTGGTGGCGGCACTGGTGCCGGTGACCAACCCGACCTCGACCATCATCTACAAGGTGCTCTCGGCGGTGAAGGCGGGCAATGCCATCGTCTGCGCTCCGCATCCGCGCGGCGTGCGCTGCGGCATCGAGACGGTCAAGGTGCTGGCCGATGCCGCCGAGCAGATGGGCGCGCCCGCCGGGCTGATCCAGTGCCTCGACGAGGTGACGCTGGAAGGCACGGCCGAGCTGATGCGCCACCGCCGCACCTCGGTGGTGATGGCCACCGGCGGACCGGCCATGGTCAAGGCGGCCTATTCCTCGGGCAAGCCGACACTGGCGGTCGGCGCGGGCAACGTGCCGGTCTATGTGCACAAATCCAAGGCGCACATGATCGGCGAGGTCGCCGAGCAGATCATCACCTCCAAGAGCTTCGACTTTGGTACCGCCTGCGTCTCCGAACAGGCGGTGATCGCCGATCGCGAGATCGCCCGCGAGCTGCGCCAGGAGATGAAGCTGCGCGGTGCCTATTTCTGCACGCCGGCCGAGGCCGACCGGCTGGCGCGGGTCATCTTTCTGGGCCGCCGGCGCATGGACCCGGCCAATGTCGGCCAGAGCCCCGAAAGCCTGGCCGCAAAGGCCGGCTTCGCCCTGCCCCCCAACACGCGCTGTCTGGTGAGCGAGGAGTCCGAGATCGGCTGGCAGCGCCCGCTGACGGCCGAAAAGCTCAACCCGGTGCTTGCCTTCTTCGAGGCGCGCACCCCCGAGGAAGGCATCGACATCGCCGAGCGCATCGCGAAATTCGAGGGCTGGGGCCATTCGGCGATCGTGCATTCCGACGATCCGCAGATCGTTGCCGAATACAGCCGCATCCCCACCGGGCGCATCCTGGTCAACACCCCCGCGATCATGGGCGGGATGGGCTATTCGACCGATCTGGAGCCCTCCTTCATGCTGGGCACAGGCACCTGGTCGGGCTCGATCACCTCCGACAACGTGACGGCGCTGCACCTGATCAACATCAAGCGCGTGGCCTGGGAGAACCGGCCCTGGCGCGACATCTATGACGAATACGGAGCCTGATCATGGCCATCACCATCCGCGCCCTGTTGCAGATCGACAATCTGCAGCCGAAATTTGCCGCCTTCAACGGCGCGACGGTGCAGGGCTCGGTGCCGCTGGCCGGCGATACCATCCTGATCGGCGAGTTCGCGCCCGGCAACGGCGTCTTCACCCTGATCGACCGGGCGCTGAAGGCGTCGGCGGTCGAGACCACCTCGCAGATCGTCGAGCGTGAATTCGGCTTCTTCATCCTGCGCTCGTCGTCGAATGCCGAGGTCACTGCGGCGCGCGAGGCGATCCTGGCCGAGCTCGGCCAGAGCCTCGCCGACCGCATCAAGCCGCATGTCGCCTCGACCCAGGTCATTACCTCCGTCGAGCCCTATCAGGCGCAGCTGCTCAACAAGTGGCGCAAGGGCGCGCTGATCGTGCCCGGCAAGACGCTGGGCATCGTCGAATGCGCCCCGGCCGCCTATATCGCCGAGGCCGCGAACGAGGCGGAAAAATCGGCCAGCATCGACATCGTGGAGGTGCGCGCGGTGGGCCGGTTCGGCCGTCTGTTCGTCTGCGGCGGCGAGGAGGACGTGAAGGCCGCCATCGCCGCGGCGACCGGCGCCATCGAGGCGCTGGAGGGGCGCGCGCAGACATGACGCGCCGCCGTCGGGTCATAGGCTCCGAGGCGGTCGGCGAGGCGCACCAGCGCAAGCGCAACGTGATCGAGGTGCTGCCCGGCGACATCGTCACTGCCGAGGCGCGCGACCGGGCCGAGCGGCTGGGGATCCGGCTGCTCGACGGCCCGCTGGAAAAGCCGCAGCCGGTGCGCACCGACGGCAAAACCGCGATGCGCCGGGTGCTGTGGCGGCGCAGCCCGCGCTGGGTGGCGCCGGCGCCGCGCACCAGCCGGAGCCCGCGGCGGTTTTCGAGGATCGCCTTCATCGGTGCCGGCGGGGTGGGGGGCAATGCCGCGCATCTCTGCGCCAATGCCGATATGGCCGAGGAGCTGGTGCTGATCGACATCGCGCCCGGCCTTGCCGAGGCCACCGCGCTCGATCTGAACCATGCCGCCGGCATCACCCGCTCGCGCGCCCGTGCCCGCGGCGGCACCTCGCTGGCGCTGGTCGAGGGCGCCGATCTGGTGCTGGTCACCGCCGGGCGCGCGCGCAAGCCGGGCATGAGCCGGGCCGATCTGATCGCGGTCAACCGCCGGGTCATCCATGCCGCGGGTGCCGCCATCGCCGCCCATGCGCCGGAGGCGATCGTGATCGTGGTGACCAATCCGCTCGACGAGATGACGGTGGAGATGCTGCGCGCCACCGGCTTTCCGCGCGACCGGGTGCTGGGCATGGCCGGCACGCTGGACAGCGCGCGCTTCCGTGCCGCGCTGGCGCGCGCGGCCGGGGTGGAGCCGGCGGATGTCGAGGCGATCACGCTGGGCAGCCATGGCGAGGAGATGGCACCCATCGTCTCGGCCAGCCGGATAAAGGGGCGGCCGCTGGAGGTGTACCTGAGCCCAGAGCAGATTGCCGCCTGCGTGAAGGATGCCGTCACCGGCGGCGGGCAGGTGGTGGCGCTGAAGAAGACCGGCTCGGCCGTGATCGCGCCAGCCCACAGCGCGGTGGAGCTGATGGACCACATTCGCGGCGCGCGCATCGGCACGGTGCCGGTCTCGGTGATGCTGGAGGGCGAATACGGCATCTCCGGCGTGGTGCTGGGCGTGCCCTGCCATCTCGGCCGCTCGGGCCTGGTGGCGGTGGCGGAGATGAAGCTGAGCGAGGCCGAGCTGGCGGCCCTGCGCGCCGCGGCCGAGGCCATCCGGGCAAGGCTCAAGGGCTGATGGTCAACGAGCGCTTCCATTCCGGCGGGCGGTTCGAGCGCATCGGCGCCTATGCCCGCGCGCGCCGGGTCGGCCCCTTCGTCTGGATCGCCGGCACCACCGCGATCGAGCCATCGGGAAGGCTGCACGCGCCGGGCGATGCCTATGCCCAGTCGCTCTACATCTTCGCGCGCATCGGCGAGGCGCTGGAGGCGGTCGGGGCCGAGATGCGCCATGTGGTGCGCACCACCGCCTTCCTGACCGACATGGCCACCGGCGCCGCCGGGCTGGTCCGCGCGCATGGCGAGGTGTTTGCCGGCATCGAGCCGGCAATGTCGGCGGTCGAGGCCGGGCTGACCACGCCGGGCATGGTGGTGGAAATCATGGCCGATGCGCTGATCCACGACACGGATGGCCGCATCCCCTGGCCCTGACCGCGCAGGGTTCGCCGCCCGGAACGCCGGTGCGGCAGGTTGACACGGGCTGCGCACTGTGCGCTGTATACAGAATTCAAAGCTGCAACAGGGAGGACCTCCAATGTCACCACTCAAGAGAACCGGTCTGGCGACGGCATTGGCGGCCGGGCTGGCCGTGGCCGGTGCGGCCCATGCCGACATCAAGGTCGGCTTCATCGGCGCGCTGGCCACCGATACCGGCCAGTCGACCCTGCGCGGGGCGCAGATCGCCATCGACGAGCTCAACGAGGCCGGCGGGGTGCTGGGCGGGCAGAAGATCGTGCTGGTCACCGCCGATACCGGCCAGGACGTGACCGAGGGCATCAAGGCCTATGAATACCTCGCCGAGACCGAGGAGGTGGACTTCATCATCTCCGGCTGCATCGACGACGTGTCGCTGGGCTGGCTGCCGCGCATGGTCGAGTACCAGATCCCGACCCTCGACACCTGGACCAGCAATATCGGCATCATCGACAAGCTGGTGGAGGATTACGAGAGCTACAAGCCCTACTTCATGAACGTCGCCGCCGACGAGGCGCTGGCCACGCTCTATGTCGATTTCGGCAAGGACATCCTCGCCGGCAAGATGGGCTGGAAGAAGACGGTGATCGTGCAGGAAGACACCGCCTTCGGCAATGCGATCAACGGTCTGGTCACCCAGCTTCTGGCACCCGAGGCCGGCATCGAGGTGCTCGACACCATCGTCTATGACGTCGCCACCGTCGATTTCTCGCCGATCTTCAACCGCGCCGTCGACAGCGGGGCGGACTTCATCTACCTGATCTCATCGGTCAACAGCCAGGTGATCAGCTCGCAATACGTCAAGCTGCAGGTGCCGCTGGCGATGACCGGCGTCAACGTCGCCGCGCTCGGCCAGGAATACTGGGAGGATACCGGCGGTGCGGGCGGCGGCATCTCGACGCTGAGCCCGGTGCCCTCGGTCGGCTTCGCGCTCGACCCGGTCAGCAAGGCCTTTGCCGAGAAATACGTCGCCCGCTATGGCAACGAGCGGCCGAAATTCCCGCATTTCAACGGCTTCAACGCCTATCACGGCATCAAGCAGGCCTTCGCCGCGGCCGAGGTTGCCGGCGGCTTCAACAACACCAGCTGGGTCACGGCGATGGAAAACCAGGACGTGGTGCTGATGAAGGATGGCGAGGTGTGGCTGCGCTACGGCTTCTGGAAGCCCGGCGAGATCGAGGAGCGGACCCAGCGGACCTATCCGCACAACATCCATTTCGACATTTCCCCGCCCTATGACGACGGCGCGCCGTCGATGGTGGTCATCCAGTGGTACGAGGACGGCACCAACGCCGTGGTCTATCCGGAGAAATACGCCACCGGCGAGTTCAAGGTGCCGAGCTGGGTGCCGAGCAAGTAGGCGAGTCTGAGCGCGGGCGGCGGCCTCACGCTGCCGCCCGCCTCCCGCACCGGCCGGAAGAAGCGAGATGACCCAGATCCTGATCCAGGGCCTGCTCCTGAGCGGACTCTACGCGCTCATCGCCATCGGGTTCACCATGATCTTCAGCGTCGGGCGGGTGCTGAATCTGGCCTATGGCGCCTATCTGATGCTGGGCGGCTACACCTATTTCTGGGTGGCGCAGACCATGCACATGCCCAAGCCGATCGGTATCGCCGCCGCGATCGGCATCGGTGCGCTGGCCGGGGTGGCCATGCACCGGCTGATCGTCCGGCCGCTGCATTCCGATCCGGTGGCGGTGGAGATCTCCACCCTCATCCTTGCCGTGATCATCCAGGCCGGTATCGTTTTGGTCTTCAACGACGCGCCGAAGGTGTTGCACCCGATCGTCGACGGGGTGTGGCGCGTGGGCGGGGCGACGGTGACCTTCAACATCCTCACCGCCACGGTGGCGAGCTGGGTGATCCTGTTCGCGCTCTACCACTTCGTGCGCAAGACCCATGTCGGGCGCGCCATCTCGGCGGTATCGATGGACATCAAGGGCGCCGCCCTTTCCGGCGTCAACCCCGACCGCATCAACATGATCACCTGGGCGATTTCCGGCGCGCTGGGGGCGATCGCCGGGGTATTCTTCGCCTCCTACACCCAGCTCAGCCCGTCGATGTGGGTCTCGCCGCTGATCATCGCGGTGGCTGTGGTCATCGTCGGCGGCATCGGCTCGATCATCGGCACGCTGATCGTGGCCCACATCATCGGCTTCATGGAGATCATCTCCACCACCCTGATCGCGGCCGAGCTGCGCGGCGTGTTCACCATGCTTCTAATCATCGTCGTGCTGGTGCTGCTGCCCAGGGGGCTGTTCGGCCGCGGAGAGCTGTGAGATGACCTCCACCATCAACTGGCGGCACCTGCTGCTGTGGGCGGTGTTTCTCGGCGGGCTGGCGCTCATGCCGCAATTCGTCACCCGCGGCACGCTGCGCACCTTCATCTTTGCCAACTATCTGGCCATCTTCGCGATGAGCTGGGACGTGCTGTCGGGGCGCACCGGTTATGTCAGTTTCGGCCATCCCTTCCTGATCGGCATCGGCGCCTATACCTCGGCCATCCTCAGCTACCGCTTTCACGTGCCCGTCGGCTGGTCCATCCCGATTGCGGTGGCGACCACCATGATCGGGGGCACGCTGTTCTTCCTGCCCGCGCTGCGCATCAGGGGATCCTATTTCGCGCTGGTCACGCTGGCCTTCATGGAGCTGATGTACCAGCTGGTGCAGGTGATCCGGCCCGACCTCACGGGGGGCACGCGCGGCATCTCCGGCGTGCAGACGCTGCTGCGCGGGGCGGTCAACAACTACTACCTGTCGCTGGGGCTGATGGGGGTGATCGCGATCCTCTTGTGGTCGATGATGCGCACCCGGCTCGGCACGGCACTCAGCGCCATCGGCATGAACGAGGAGGCGGTCGAGGGCTCGGGGCTCAACACCACCAAGCTCAAGCTCTTCGCCTTCATGGTCGGTGCGGCCGTGGCCGGCATCGGCGGCGCGTTCTACGTCCATTATCTGGGCTCGATCGCGCCCAGGGCGCTCTTCGACGTCAACTTCCTGTTCACCATCATCGTCGCCGCGCTGCTGGGCGGGGCCTCGACCATCATCGGACCGATGCTGGGCGCCTTCTTCCTCACCTTCCTGCTGGAATATCTTCGCCCGCTGCTGCCCGGCGCCGAGCGCTATTTCATCTACGGCCTCATCGCGCTTCTGCTCTACATGTACGAGCCGCGCGGCCTCTACGAGCTTTTCCACCGCGGCCGCGCGCGGATCTTCGGGGGGCGGGCATGACCTTCATCCTGGAGCTGGAGCATGTGGTCAAGCGCTTCGGCGGCCTCGTCGCCACCAACGACATGACGTTTGCGGTCTACAAGGGCGAAAGCCTGGGCCTGATCGGTCCCAACGGCGCCGGCAAGACCACGATCTTTTCGCTGATCATGGGCGAGCACAAGGTCGATTCCGGCTCGATCCGGCTGCATGGCGAGGAGCTGACCGGCCTGCCCACCCACAAACGCATCCGCCGCGGCATCGCGCGGACCTATCAGGTGCCGCGCCCTTTCGCGGATATGGACGTGCTGGCCAATATCGAGGTCGGGCTGATGCCGGACTCGCTGATCGAGATGCTGGTCTCGCCCTTCGATCATGCCGAGGGTCGGGCGATCGCGCGCTCGGTCGGGCTGGCCGAGGCCGATCTGCATCGCGACCCGGCCGAGCTCAGCATGGGCGATCTGCGCAAGCTGGAGCTTGCGCGCACGCTGGCGACGCGGCCGGAGGTCATGCTGCTCGACGAGGTGTTCGCCGGGCTGACCAGCGGCGAGATCGCCCAGATCTCCGGCCTTCTGAAGGAAAAGCGCCAGGACGGTCTGACCTATGTCATCGTCAGCCACGATCTGCGCTCGCTGGAGCCGCTGATCGACCGCGCCATCGCCATGACCCAGGGCACCTTCGTCTGCGCGGGCAGCTATCAGGAGGTGATGAACGACAAGGCGGTGCGCATGGCCTATCTGGGGCATTGAGGGGGCGGGCATGACGCTCTTGGAGATCGAGCGGCTTTCGGCGTTCTACGGCCGGGCGCAGTCGCTGCACGAGGTGAGCCTCTCCGTCGGCAAGGGCGAGGTGGTCGCCGTGATCGGTACCAATGGCGCGGGCAAGTCGACGCTGATGGATTCGATCATGGGCATGGTGACCAATACCGGCGCCATGCGGCTGGAGGGGCAGGACATCATCGGCCGCAGCCCGGCCGAGATCGTCCGCCACGGCGTCGGCTACGCGCCCGAACGCGCCCATCTCTTCCCGTTCATGACGGTGGAGGACAATCTGCTGGTTGGCGGCTACACCGCGCGGGAGGATATCGACCGCAACATCGCCCATGTCCACGAGCTGTTTCCGGTGCTCAAGGAACGCGCGCGGCAGGAAACGGCGACCCTGTCGGGGGGCGAGCGGCAGATGGTCTCGATCGGGCGGGCGCTGATGACCTCGCCGCGGCTCTTGCTGGTCGACGAGCCCACCATCGGCCTGTCGCCGAAGGTGGTGGCCGAGATTGCCGCCACGCTGCGCCGGCTGAACGAGGAAAGCGGGCTGACCATCCTGATCGCCGAGCAGAACATCAACTTCGCCATGGAGCTGGCCGGAACCGTGCATGTGCTGGAGACGGGCCACATGCGGATCAGCGGCACCCCGCAGGAGCTGATGGCCGACGAGGAGCTCAACCGCGCCTATTTCGGTACCTGAGGCGGGGGCGGCCGGCTGCACCCTTGCACACGGTGCGATCCTGCGAAAGCATGGGCGCCGGCACCGCCCGCGCAGCGCCGCGCGGGCCGTCCCGGGAGCTTTCGGAGATCGCGCATGGGCCAGGATTTCATCGACCATCTGACCGGCGAGCTGGAGGGGCTGAAACGGGCCGGGCTCTACAAGACCGAGCGTGTCATCACCTCCAGACAGTCGGGCACCGTCGAACTCGCAACCGGGCGGCGGGTGATCAATCTTTGCGCCAACAACTATCTCGGCCTTGCCGACAATGCCGAGCTGATCGCAGCCGCGCATGCCGCGCTCGACCGCTATGGCTACGGCATGTCCTCGGTGCGCTTCATCTGCGGCACGCAGGAGGAGCACAAGGAGCTCGAGACGCGGATCGCGGGCTTCCTCGGCTTCGAGGACGCGATCCTCTACTCGTCCTGCTTCGACGCCAATACCGGGCTGTTCGAGACGCTGCTGGGCGAGGAGGATGCGGTGATCTCCGACGCGCTGAACCACGCCTCGATCATCGACGGCATCCGGCTGTGCAAGGCGAGGCGTTTGCGCTACGCCAATTCCGACATGGCCGATCTGGAGGCGCAGCTGAAGGCGGCGCAGGACTGCCGGTTCCGGCTGATCGCCACCGATGGCGTGTTTTCCATGGACGGCTACGTCGCGAAGCTGCCCGAGATCTGCGATCTGGCCGAACGCTATGGCGCGATGGTGATGGTCGATGACAGCCATGCGGTGGGCTTCATGGGGGCGACGGGGCGCGGCACGCCGGAACATTGCGGTGTGATGGGCCGGGTCGACATCGTCACCGGCACGCTTGGCAAGGCGCTGGGCGGCGCCTCGGGCGGCTACACCGCGGCGCGGCGCGAGGTGGTCGACTGGCTGCGCCAGCGCTCGCGCCCCTATCTTTTCTCCAACACGCTGGCGCCGGTGATTGCGGCGACCTCGATCCGGGTGTTCGACATGCTGGAGGCAGGCGGCGAGCGGCGCGCGCGGCTCTTCGCCAATGCCGCGCATTTCCGCTCGCGCATGTCGGCGGCGGGCTTCGACCTCTTGCCCGGCGAGCACCCGATCATCCCGGTGATGCTGCGCGATGCGAAGCTGGCGCAGGAGATTGCCGCGCGGCTCGACGAACACGGGGTCTATGTCGCAGCTTTCTCCTTCCCCGTCGTGCCGCGCGGGCAGGACCGCATCCGCACCCAGATGTCGGCCGCCCATGGGCAGGAGGAGCTCGACCATGCCATCGACGCCTTCATCGCCGTCGGCCGCGAGATGGGGATCGTGAAATGAGCGGGACGATGCGGGCGCTGGTCAAGGCAAAGCCCGAAACGGGGCTGTGGATGCAGCAGGTCCCGGTGCCCGAGCCGGGGCCGGACGAGGTGCTGATCCGCGTGCGCAAGTCCGCGATCTGCGGCACCGACGTCCATATCTGGAAATGGGACGATTGGTCGGCCAGGACGGTGCCGGTACCGATGGTGGTGGGCCACGAATTCTGCGGCGAGATCGTCGAATGCGGCGCCGCGGCGCGCAAGTACCGGGTGGGCCAGCGCGTCTCGGGCGAAGGGCACATCGTCTGCGGCATCTGCCGCAACTGCCGGGCCGGGCGCGGGCATCTGTGCCGCAACACCAAAGGCGTCGGCGTCAACCGCCCCGGGAGTTTCGCCGAATATCTCTGCATTCCCGAATCGAACGTGGTGCCGCTGCCCGATGACATTCCCGACGAGATCGGCGCCATCCTCGACCCGCTCGGCAATGCGGTGCACACCGCGCTCAGCTTCGATCTGGTCGGCGAGGACGTGCTGGTCACCGGCGCCGGGCCGATCGGCATCATGGGGGCGCTGGTCGCCCAGCGCGTCGGCGCGCGCAAGGTGGTGATCACCGACATCGCGCCCTACCGGCTCGACCTCGCCCGGCGGCTGGGGGTCCAGCATGTGGTCGATGTCTCCACCGAGGATCTCGCCGCGGTGGAGCGCGCAATCGGCATGAAGGAGGGCTTCGATGTCGGGCTGGAGATGTCGGGCGCCAGCGCCGCGATGCGCCAGATGATCCACCTGATGAACAATGGCGGCAAGGTCGCGCTTCTGGGCATCGCCCCGACCGAATTCGCCGTCGACTGGAACGAGATCATCTTCAAGATGCTGCATGTGAAGGGCATCTATGGCCGCGAGATGTACGAGACCTGGTACAAGATGATCGCGCTGCTGCAATCGGGACTGGACGTAGGCGGGGTGATCACCCACCGCATTAGTATAGACGATTTCGAGGCCGGCTTCGCCGCCATGCTGTCGGGCGAGGCCGGCAAGGTGGTGATGGACTGGGGGGCGGCCTGACGCCCCGCCGGGCCGGGGCGACCGGGCACGCGATTGCGCCCGGGCGCAAAGCCGGACAGAGTGCCGGGATGGAACGTCTGCCCATCCTCTCCAGTCCCACGCCGCTCGAACCCCTGCCGCGCCTGTCGGCCCGTCTCGGCATCGAGCTTTACGTAAAGCGCGACGATCTTGCCGGGCCGCCCTTCGGCGGCAACAAGGCGCGCCAACTGGAATACTATTTCGGCGCGGCGCGGGCCGAAGGCGCTGACACCATCCTGATCACCGGCGCGGTGCAGTCGAATTTCGTGCGGCTTGCGGCCACGGTCGCGCGCATGCAGGGCATGGATGCCATCGTCCAGCTCGAGGAGCGGGTGCCGGGCAAGGGCGAGCTCTACCGCCGTTCGGGCAACGTGCTGCTCTCGCGACTGCTCGGGGCCGAAATCATGCACTACCCGGTGGGTGAGGACGAGGCCGGTGCCGATGCCGCGCTCTATGCCCGGGCAGAGCAGTTGCGGCAGGCCGGGCGCAGGCCATACGTGATTCCGCTGGCCGAGGATCACCCGCCGCTGGGAGCACTTGGCTATGTCGATGCCGCGGGCGAGATCCTGTCGCAGCGCGGCGATTTCGATGTCTTCGTCATCGCTTCGGGCAGCGGCGCCACCCATGCCGGCCTGCTGGCCGGACTGCGCGGCCATGGGGCGCGCGCGCACGTCATCGGCAGCTGCGTGCGCCGTGACGCCACCGCCCAGACGGGCCGGATCGGGCGGGTCATGCGCCGGCTCGCCGCGCTGACGCCCGGCGCCGCCGCGGTGTCGGAGGGCGATATCGCGCTCTGGGACGGGGCGCTGGCGCCGGGATACGGGCAGATCGGCGCGGCGGCGATCGCGGCGATGACGCTGGCGCTGCGCCATGACGGCCTCGCGCTCGATCCCGTCTACACCGCCAAGGCCTTCGCCGCCATCCCGGCGCTGGTGGCGTCCGGCGGCATCCCCCGGGGCAGCCGCGTGTGCTTCGTGCATACCGGCGGTCTGGCGGCGCTCTTTGCCTATGAGGACGCAGTCTCGGCCGCGCTCGAGGCGGACGGCTCGTAGACCGGACCGGCCTGCACGCTGTCCAGAAGCCGCAGCACCTCGGCCCGCCACGCCGCCCGCACCCGGCGCGCCAGCACCGAGACCGGCCGGTAGCGCGGCGAGAAGATGGCGTAGCGATAGCGGATGGTCTCGGCCAGCGGCCGGATGGCGATGCCCTGCGAGACCAAGCCCGCCGCCTGTACATGCACCACCGTCAGCGGATCGAGGATGGCGCAGCACTGCCCGGCGATCACGAATTGCAGGATCGGCAGGAAGGTCTGGCTCTCGATCATGGTGTCGAAGTCCAGATCCCTCTCTCTGAACAGCGCCCGTACCGCGCGCTGATGGGCATGGGTGGGCTGCAGCGTCCCCATGGGCTGGCCATCGAGATCGGCCAGCGGGATCCGAGCCCGCCCGGCCAGTTCATGCGCCTGCGGCAGGGCGAGGAAGCAGTCGCCGGAAATGTGTTCGGCCGTGTAGAGATTCTCGCCTTCCTCCCCATCCGGCGCGTCGGCAAAGCCGAAATCGATGTTCTGCGCCCGGGCAAGCTCGACGATCTGGCTGGAGCTGCGGGCGAACATCGACAGCTTGATGCCGTCATTGCCGGCGATCTGGCCGGCGATGAAGCGCGGAAACAGCATCGACACCGGCCCCGGCATCGCGGCGAGGCTGAGGCTGCCGGAACGTGCATCGACCAGGCTGCGCATGGTCTGGCGCACGCGCGAGATCTGGCCGAGAATGTCCTCGACCTCGGTCAGCAGGTAATGCGCCTCGGGCACCGGCACCAGCCGGCGGCCCTGCCGCTCGAACAGCTTCAGCCCCAGCCGGTCCTCCAGCGTCTTCAGCGAGGCGCTGACCGCGGGCTGCGAGCGTCCGAGCTTTCGAGCGGCATCGGACAGCGAGGCCGAGGTCATCACCGCGCGGAAGGTGGAGAGCTGGGTCAGGTTCATGACTTCATATAAGGAAATTCTTGCAATTCAGAAAAGTTTCAAATTTGTGTTTATCTGCATGCCGACTATTCTATGCGCGTCGATTCCGGCATCGACCGGGAATGCGAACCCGACCAGACAGCTCGACCAGACAGGGAGACAGTGATGAGCAAACTGACCAGAATTGCAGGCGCCGTCCTCGCAGCGGCGGTGATCGCGGGCCCCGCGCTCGCCCAGCAGCCGATCTTCTTCCGCATCGGCACCGGCAGCGCCGGCGGCACCTATTTCCCGATCGGCGGCACCATCGCCAACGGCATTTCCGCCCCGCCGGGCGCGCGGCCCTGTGACAAGGGCGGCCAGTGCGGCGTGCCGGGGCTGGTGGCGATCGCTGTGTCGACCACGGCCTCGGTGTTCAACAACACCGCGGTGCAGAACGGCGAGCTCGAGGCTGGACTGGCCGCGGCCGACGTCACCCGCTCGATGTATCTCGGCGAGGGCAAGTTCGAGGGCAATCCGCACGAGAAGCTGCGCATCATCGCCAATCTCTATCCCGAGGATCTTCATCTGGTGCTGCCCAAGGGAGTGCACATCAATTCGCTGGCCGATCTGAAGGGCAAGCGCGTCGGCATCGGCCAGGCCGGCTCCGGCACCCAGGTGGCGGTGCTGCAGATGCTCGAGGCCTGGGGCGTGACCCGCGACGACATCGACGCCGCCGAGCTCAACAACAGCCAGTCCGCCGACCGGCTGGCCGACGGCCAGCTCGACGCCTATTTCTACGCCGCCGGTTGGCCGGTCGCGGCGATGGTCCAGCTCGCCTCGACCAAGGGGATGGAGCTGCACAGCTTCACCGACGAGGATCTGAAGAAGATCAACGACATCATCCCGGCCTATGTGCCCTCGGTGATTCCGGCCGGCGTCTATGAGGGCATCGATTACGACGTGCACACCCCGGCGGTGAACGCGCTGCTGGTGGTCTCGGCCGACCAGCCCGAGGAGCTGATCTACGGCATCACCAAGGCGCTGTGGAACGACAACACCCGCAAGCTGCTCGACAACGGTCATGCCAAGGGCAAGCAGATCCGGCTCGAGACCGCGCTTCTGGGCCTCGACAAGCTGGGCGTGCCACTGCATCCGGGCGCCGAGCGCTTCTATCGCGAGATCGGCATGATCAAGTGACCGGCCCCGGCCGGGCGGCCCTGCGCCGCCCGGTCCGCCGACCCCGCCGCGGCGCCTGACGGGTCCGATCGACCCACCGTGCGGCGCAGCGGTCCGGCCTGCCCGGCAGCGGAGAAGAACCCATGGCGATGGCGAGGGGCGGCGTCAACATCTGCGGCGTGTCCATTGGCGTCCTGTCGCTGCACTCGCTGTTTCCCAAGCCGCCGGGCCACATCAAGAACCCCTCCGGCCTGCGTTTCACCACCACCTATGAGGTGCTGGAGGATCTGACCGTGCCGCGACTGCTCAACGATCCCTCGCCGGAGATGATCGCGCCCCTGCTGGCGGCGGCCAGGCGGCTGGAGGCAAGAGGCGTGCGCGCCATCACCGGCTCCTGCGGCTTTCTCGCCCTGTTCCAGCAGGAAATCGCGGCGGCGGTCTCGGTGCCGGTCTTCGTCTCGGCGCTGATCCAGCTGCCGATGATCCACCGGATGACGCAGCGCCCGGTCGGGGTGATCACCGCCTCGGCACATCTGTTGTCCGAGCGCCATCTGGCCGGGGTCGGGGCGGCTGAGGTGCCGTTGGTCATCGAGGGCATGCAGGACAGCACCGAGTTTTCCGAGGTGATCCTGCGCAATCTGCGCAACGACATGGATCTGGCGCAGATCGAGGCCGATCTGGTCGTGGCAGGCCAGCGGCTTCTCGACCGCGCCCCGGAAATCGGCGCCATCGTCCTGGAATGCACCGACCTGCCGCCCTATGCACACAGCCTGCAGCAGGCGCTGGGCCGGCCGATCTTCGACCTGACCACGCTGGCCGGCATGGTGCATGATGCGGTGCTGCGCCGGCCCTATGCGGGCTTCACATGACGGGCCGTGCCGGACACAGCCACGGGGAGAGAGGATGAGCGAAGGGGATCGCAGCGAGGACGGCACGCTCAGCGCCGAGGAGCTGGCCGAGATCGAGCGCAAATACGAGGAAGGCGCCTCGATACGCAAGGTCTCGCCGCGCGCCCATGCCATCCTGCGCGTGGTTGCGCTGCTCTTTGCCGCCTATCATTTCTACACCGCCGGCTTCGGCCTGCCCGCCGATCACTGGCACATGGGCATCCACCTCACCGGCCTGTTCATCCTGATCTATTCCTTCTTTCCCTTCTTCAACACCGCTCGGGCCCGGGCGTTTCACGGCGGCCGCTTCCGCCCCGGCAACGTGCCGCTCTACGATCTGGCGCTGATGGCGCTGGGCGTCGCCGCGGCGCTCTATCTGGGCTTCTCGTGGCGCGGGGTTCCGGCGCTGGGGATTGACGAGATCTCGCTACGCATGGGCAATCCCAACACCTATGACCTGTTCTTCGCCACCGCGATGATCCTGCTGGCGCTCGACATCGCGCGGCGCACGCTGGGCTGGGTGCTGCCGGCGATCATCTGCGTCTTCATCGCCTATGCGCTGGCAGGCCCGTGGTTTCCCGGCCTGCTGCAGCATCCCGGGGTGCGCTTCAACACCTTCGTCTCCTCGATGTATTTCCCCCAGGAAGGCATCTTCGGCGTCACGCTGTGGGTGGTCTCGACCATCGTCTTCCATTTCGTGCTGTTCGGCGTGGTGGCCCAGCGCACCGGTCTAGGCCAGCTCTTCATCGACAACGCCACCATCCTCGCCGGCCGCTACACCGGCGGGCCGGCCAAGGTCTCGGTGGTCTCCTCGGCCTTCTTCGGCACCATCTCCGGCTCCTCGGTGGCCAACACCGTCTCCACCGGCTCGCTGACCATCCCCAACATGAAGCGGCTGGGCTATCCGGCGCATTTCGCCGGCGGGGTCGAGGCTGCCGCCTCGGCCGGCGGGCAGATCACCCCGCCGATCATGGGGGCGGCGGCCTTCATCATGGCCGAGTTCCTCGAGCTGCCCTACACCACCATCGTCATCGCCGCGATCTTTCCCGCGCTGCTGCACTACACCGGCGTCTTTGCGGTGGTGCATCTGATGGCGCGGCGTCTGGGGCTGAAGGGGCTGACCCGCGACGCGCTGCCGAAACTCGCCGCGGTATGGCGCGACGGCTGGGCCAACGTGCTGCCGCTCATCGGCATGCTGTGGGTGCTGTTTGCCGGCTACACGCCCTACATGTCGGCCTTCTGCGGCATCTCGCTGGCCATCGTCGCCGGCATGTCGCGCTGGCGCGAGCCACCCACGCTGGTCTATGCCGTGGCCTTCATCGCCTTCGTGGTGTGGAAATACACCGGCGGCGGCTTTGCCCTGAAGGAATCGGTGCTGCTCATCGCAACCGCGGTGCTCGCCACCCTCAACCGGCAGGAGCGCATCCGCATGCCCGCCATGGCCGATGCCTTCGAGACCGGCGTGCGCTACGCGCTGGCGGTCGGCGCCGCCTCGGCGGTGGTGGGCATCGTGGTCGGCGTGATCAACACCACCGGCATCGGCTTTCGCATCGGCTATCTGGTGACACAGGGGGCGGGCAATCTCGCCTCGGACATGCACTACCTGTTCGCCTTCGGCAGCTGGGAGCTGTTCGGGGTGGGCGATCTGCAGCTCTTCCTCAGCCTCGTCTTCATCGCCATCGCCTGCATCCTGATGGGCGCCGGCATCCCGACCACCGCGCTCTACATCATGCTGGTCTCGGTGGCGCAGCCGGCGCTGGCCCAGCTCGGCGTCCCGCCGATCGCCAGCCACATGTTCGTGCTCTATTACGGCGTGGTGGCCGAGATCACCCCGCCGGTCTGCACCTCGGCCTATGCCGCCGCGGCCATCGCCGGCTCGAACCCGTTCCGCACCGGCATGTCGGCCTTTACCCTGGGGCTGGGCAAGGTGGTCGCGCCGATGGCCTTCGTCTATGCGCCCGTGCTGCTGATCGTGTCCTCGACCGGTTTCGATCTGTGGACGTTCATCTATACCGCCGGCACCGCCATTGCGGGGGTGATCGCGCTGTCGGCGGCGGTGGTGGGCTACTGGATGGCGCCGATGAACGTCTTCTTCCGTCTCACCACCGGGCTGGCGGGGCTGGTCTTCATCGCCCCGTCGCTGCAGGCCGATCTGATCGCGCTGATCCTGCTCGGCCCGGCGCTCGTCACCCAGCTCCTCGCCCGGCGCGGGGAAAGCGCCGCCGCCTGAGCCGCATGGACCGGCCGGTCACCATCCTCGGCGCCGGCCTCGTCGGCATCTGCAGCGCGCTGTCGCTGGCCGAACGCGGCGTGGCGGTGCGCATCATCGAGCGCGGCGAACCGGGGCAGGAGACCTCGTCCGGCAATGCCGGCGTGATCTCGCCCTGGTCGTTCGTCCCGCAATCGCTGCCGGGGCTGTGGCGGCATCTGCCGGCGCTGATGTTCGGCCGCTACCGGCCGCTTTCGGTCCGCCTCGCCGCCTGGCCGCGCATGATCCCCTGGGGGCTGCGGTTCCTGGCCAACGGGACCGAGGCCCGGGTCCGGCGGGCCGCAGATGCGATGGAGCTGCTCTGCGCGCCCTCCGTCGCGCTGTTCCGCCGCCATCTTCAGGGTACGGGCGGCGAGGGGCTGGTGGTCGATTGCGCCTATGTCCATGCCTTTCGCCAAGCCGACAGGGCGCGGCTCGATGCGCTCGACTACCGGATCCGGGCCGAAAAGGGCGCCCGGCTGGAGCTGGTGGGGGCCGACGAACTCCACCGGATCGAGCCTGCGCTGAGCCCCGATTTCCGTGCCGCCATCCTCATCCACGGACAGGCGCGCGCGCGCTCGCCCGGGCGGATCGGCGAAGTGCTGGCCGCCAAGGCGCGCGGGCTGGGGGTCGCCTTCCTGCGCGACGAGGTACGGGCCATCTGGCGGCAGGGCGAGACCTGGCAGATCGAATGCAATATGGGCGAGCATGCCGCGCAGCGGATCGTGGTCGCCATGGGGGCGTGGAGTGCGTCACTGCTCAAGGGCATCGGGCTTTCCGTGCCGATGATGGCCGAGCGCGGCTATCATGTCGAATTCCCCGGTGCCGAGGTGGCACTGAACAACTCGGTGATGGATGTCGATGCCAAGATCGTCGCCTCCTCGATGGAGGGCGGGCTGCGCGTGGCCGGTCAGGCCGAATTCGCCTCGGTCGATGCGCCGCCTAGTGCGGGCCGCCTGCGCCGGCTGACCGGACAGGCGCGCGGGCTCGTGCCCGGTCTGGAGGGCATCGCCCCCCGCACATGGATGGGACGCCGGCCCTCCTTTCCCGACAGCCTGCCGATGATCGGCGCGGTGCCGGGCCGGCCGGGGCTGTTCGTCAATTTCGGCCACAGCCATTACGGGCTGATGATGGCGCCGAAATCGGGCGAGCTGCTCGCCGATCTGATGACGGGGCGAGCCGCCAATGCCGATCCCTCCGCCTTCTCGCCATCGCGGTTCGGCGGCGGATGAACGGTCGGATTGGGCGGCATCCGTTCGCGCTGCCGTTGCACGGCGCCGGGATGGGCGCGGCGTGTTCATGTCGCGTCCGCCCGGTTCAACCCGCCCGGAGAGCGAAGCGAAGCGGGCATGCGCCCACCCGGGCGGTCGCACGCCCTCGTGCCGGGGCACAGAGCAAATGGCATGCTCCGGCGGCTCCTCACCCCCGGTCCTCGGCCGCCTCCGGCTCCACCCCTTCCGCCGCATCGCCGCGCGGCAGGATGGCCGTCGCGCGCAGACCGCCGCCCGCGCGATTGGCCAGCATCACATCCCCGCCATGCGCGCGCAGCACGGTCCGGGCAATGGCGAGCCCCAGCCCGGTGCCGCCGGTCTCGCGCGAGCGCGAGCCCTCCAGCCGCAGGAAGGGCTCGAAGACCCGCGAGATGTCGGCTTCGGGAATGCCGGGGCCGTCATCGTCGATATGGATGCGGACATCCTCCGCGCCGGGCTCGACCGACAGCCGGGCGCGGGCGCCATAGCGCAGGGCATTGTCGATCAGGTTGCGCAGCGCCCGACGCAGGCCGATCGGGCGGATGCACAGCACCAACCCCTCCGGCGGGGTTGTGAGTGTGACCTCCTGCCCAGTCTCGGCATAGTCGCCCACGAGCCCGGCGAGAAAGCCGCCAAGCTCGACCGCTTCGCCCGGCTCGGCGCCGACCGCGCCGCGGGCATAGGTCAGCGTCGCCTCGACCATCTCCTGCATCTCGGTGATCGAGGCGATGAGTGCCATGCGCGTCTCGTCATCCTCGACCATCTCCGCGCGCACCCTCAGCGCGGTCAACGGCGAGCGCAGATCGTGGCCGAGCGCGGCGAGCAGCCGCGCGCGTTCGTCGACGAAGCGGCGCAGCCGCGCCTGCATCCGGTTGAAAGCCAGCGTCAGCCGCGCCAGCTCCGCCGGGCCCGAAGGCGCGATCTCGTCCACCCAGTCGCCATGGCCCAGCCGGTCGGCCGCCGCCGCAAGCCGCGCCAGGGGCCGGGTGATCCGGCGCAGCAGCAACCACACCGCCGCGCCGAGAAAGAGCGCGGAGATCAGGAAGGTCGCCACATCGGTCACCGCCCATTGCAGCGGCGGGCGGTGAAAGCGGGTGGTGACGTTCAGCCAGCGCCCGTCGGTCAACCCGACCGACAGCTGAAGCTCGACCGCCGACAGCCCCATGCTCCGATGCATCTCGCGCATCTCGCGCGGCATCCCCGGCATGGTCGGCACCAACTCGCGCATCGTATGCAGTTCCAGCCGCACCTCGCGCCCCGGACCGAAACGCGCGGCCATGTCGCGCATCAGCCGCCCGGGCGCATGCTCCGAATGATCCAGCGCCGGTTGTGCGGTCACCGAGAAATGCACTAGTGGCGAGCTTGCGGCGGCAAGGATAGGGGCCTCGCCGCCGGGCGGTGCGCGTTCGATCAGAACCATGACATTGGCGGCACGGTCGAGCGCCTCGCGGGCGAGCGCGGCGCGCACCGCGAGTTCGCGTTCATCGGCAAACAGCCAGATGCTGAGCGCCTGCGCCAGCGCCAGCGCGACGGCAATCACCGCCAGCACCTGGCCGTGCAGGGAGCGGGGCAGAAGGCGTCTCATCGCTCTTCCCGCACATCGGCGGCCAGCACATATCCGGCCCCGCGCATGGTGGTGATAATCTGCGGGCGGGAGGGATCGCGTTCGATCTTGTGGCGCAGCCGGCTGACCTGGTTGTCGATGGAACGGTCGAAGGGCGCGGCCTCGCGCCCGGCGGTCAGGTCCAGCAGCTGGTCGCGCGACAGCACGAAGCGCGGCCGTTCCAGCATCGCGGTCAGCAGCCGGAACTCGGCGGTGGTCAGCTCCGCCTCGCTGCCATCGTCGCGCCGCAGCCGGCGGGTGTCGGTGTCGAGCACCCAGTCGGCAAATCGCAGCCGCCGCCCGCTCAGGCTGCCCGCCACCGGCTCCGGCCGCCGGGCGCGGCGCAGGATCGCCTTGATCCGTGCCAGCAGCTCGCGCGGATTGAACGGTTTGGGCAGATAGTCGTCGGCGCCGATCTCCAGCCCGATGATGCGGTCGGTCTCCTCGCCCAGCGCCGTCAGCATCAGGATCGGCGCCACGCCCTCGGCCGACAGCCGGCGGCAGACCGACAGACCGTCCTCGCCCGGCATCATCACGTCGAGCACGATCAGGTCGAACCGCCCGGTCTTCAGCAGCCGGTCCATCTCG
>RFIR01000576.1 GCA_003695135.1 Alphaproteobacteria bacterium
ATCAGGAACAAACTTCGCTGGCGCCGCATTTCGCCTCCGCCCGAGCCCTTCGGCACGGGCCGGCGCTGCCTGCCGCGATCCCCGGCCTCGCGCCGCCCTTTCCCGATCGGGCCGGATGATCGCGATCGCCGGGCCCTTTCCCGCCCCTCGACGCGCCCGGTTTCGAAAGCTTCGGGCATTCTCGCCAGACGGGTCGGTCGAATGGGCGGCTGGTATTACGGGCGTCCAGAGCCCAAACTTGACCACATTTGTCTGGCAGGCCGCATGCGCGGCCGGATTGTCCGGCCATCTCCGTTCGGGAGGCGGGATCCGGCCCATGCAGATGCCGGCGGTGCGCAACATGGATTCGGCGGCTGCCGCGCGGGTTGCGAGCGGTCGCGGCCGGGCGTTGACCTGCCTCTTCCTCGCCCTGATCTGGGGTCTGGCGGTCTGGTTTCTCTATCGCGGGGCCGTGCCGCCCGATCTCTCGGCGGTCTATGTCGCCGGGCATCTGTTCGCGGACGGCCAGCCCGATCTCGTATACGCGGCCCGGGTTGCGGGGCCGGTGGGCGTGCCGGTTGGGTGGGAGGATGCGGTGACCGAGCTGGGCCTCGGCGGCCGGCCGGTCTACGCCTATGTCTACCCGCCGCTCTGGGCCGCGCTCGCCGCGCCGGTCAGCTCCTTCGTCCCGCCGGGATGGTTCTTCGCCACCGCCTATCAGCTGATGGCCGGATGCGTGGCCCTGACGCTCTACATCGTGCTGCGGGCGATCCGTCCGCCCGGCGGGGTGGTGCCGTGGTTCGGGCTGGGGCTGGCCGGAACGCTCGCCACCATCGGCGGGCAGCTCGCCTTCTACAACTGCCAGCCGCAGATCGCGGTCGGGCTGCTCGTCGTTCTGGCCATCGAGCGCCAGATGCGCAGGTTGCCGCTCGCCGCCGGTGCCGCGCTGGCGCTGGCCGCCTCGATCAAGCTCTACCCGGCGCTGTTCCTCCTGTGGTTCGTGGCAGCGCGCGACCGGCGCGCGATCCTTGCCTTTCTTCTCGCGGGCGCCGCGCTCGCCGCGCTCAGCCTCGCACTGGGCGGCTGGACGCTGCATCTGGCCTTTCTCGACCGGGTCGCGGCGATCGGCGCGCAGATCCACGGCATCGCCTACAACTACAATCTGGAGAACCTGATCTACCAGCTCGCACATGCCGGCCGGCTTCCGGTCGAGGCCGGCACCGGCACGGTGGGCCAGTTCGCCCTGCCCGATCCGTACTGGATGCCGTGGATCGTCCATGGCGCGCTGGCGGCCGGTCTGGTGCTGATCGCGTCGCGCTGGCAGGCCGGCCCGCCCGACTGGCGGTTCGGCACGCTGTTTCCCGCCGCCCTGATCCTGGTCTCGCTCGCCCTGCCTCTGGGCTGGGCGCACCAGTTCCTGCCGGTGCTGGCCTTCCTGCCCGGGCTGATGCGAGTCTACGGGCGCCTGGCCGGATTGGCCTGCATGCTCGCTGCGGTCGTCCTGCAGGGCTATCCGCTGACCGTCACGCTCGCGGCGACGCCGGCGCCGGTGATGCTGCCGATGCTGGCGGGCGCCGGCACGTTCCTGGCGCTGTTCTTCCTGTTTGCGCTGGCGCCGGCGGGATCCGGCCGCCCATCGCCGCCTCGCGGCGGCTGATCGTCCCGCACCGCGTGCATCGGCGGCGGCGAGCGATTATCTCAGTCGCACGAATCATCGGGGCGCCGTTCCTGCCGCGGGGCGATGATTCGCGAGGATGTCCGAGCCGGGATGTGGGCGCATGATCGAAAGCTTCCTTCAGGCCATGTCGAGGACCGCCAATTCCGTTTGCGTGGTCACCACCGACGGCATCGGCGGCAAGGCGGGGGTGACGGTGTCGGCCATGACCTCGGTCTCGGCCGAGGGGCCGAACCCGTCGCTGCTGATCTGCGTGCATGGCCGATCGCGCACCTGCGAGGCGATCCAGATCAATCGCCGCTTCTGCGCCAATCTGCTAAGCGAGTCTCAGGCGGCGATCTCGGAAAGCTTTGCCGGGCGGACCGGAAAGACCGGGGAGGACAAGTTCGACTGCGCCGAATGGACCACCGGCGCCACCGGCTGTCCGGTGCTGGTCGGCCATCTGGCCGCCTTCGACTGCCGGCTGGTGCACAGCATCAAGGTCGGCTCGCATCACATCTTCGTCGGCGAGGTTCTGGATGTCGATGTCGCCGCCTCGGGCAGGCCGCTGATCCATCACGCCCGCGCCTATGCCGCGGCAAGACCGCTGGAAGGGACTGGTGGAAAAGGTGACGATTGATGGGGCTTCAGGCGCCGCCTAGTCTGGGCCGGCAGCGGAACGGAGGCGGGAGAGGCGATGGATCTCGGCAACAGGCATGTGGTGGTGACCGGCGGTGGCTCCGGGGTCGGGGCCGAGACCGCGCAGGCGCTCGCCCGGGTGGGCGCACGGGTCACGATCATGGGACGCCGCGCCGCGGCGCTGCGCGACCAGGGCCTGCCCTGGCAGGTCTGCGACGTGACCGATCCGCCGGCGGTGGCTGCGGCCTTCGCCGCCGCGCGCGATGCGCAGGGGCCGATCCATGTGGTGGTGGCCAATGCCGGCGCGGCCGAGAGCGTGCCGTTCGCGAAGCTGCGGCCCGAGCAGCTTGCCGCCACCCTGGCGGTCAATCTCGCCGGTGTCGTCCATTGCTGGCAGGCCGCACTGGCGGACATGCGCGCGGCGGGCTGGGGCCGGCTCATCGCCATCGCCTCGACGGCGGGGCTCAAGGGGTATCCTTACGTCGCCGCCTATTGCGCGGCCAAGCATGGCGTGGTCGGGCTGACCCGGGCGCTGGCGCTGGAGCTGGCCGAGACCGGCATCACCGTGAACGCGATCTGCCCCGGCTTCACCGAAACCCCGCTGCTGGAACGATCGCTGGCCGAGATCGTGCAGAAGACCGGGCGCAGCGAGGCCGATGCGCGCGCCGCGCTGCTGGCGGCCAATCCGCAGCGGCGCTTCCTGCAGCCCGACGAGATTGCCGGTGCGGTGCTGTGGCTGTGCTCGGATGCGGCGCGCTCGGTCAACGGACACGCGCTGAGCATGTCGGGCGGCGAGATTTGATCGCTCCGCCCCCGGATCGGGCGAATTGAGCGCTTGACGCCGGCGGCTGGCTGGCCAAGGTTCTGGGCCTCAGTCTTTCAGTCGCGGCACGGAGAAGCGAATTGCCCAGCCTGCCCGAACATGCCCGCAGCCCCGATGCCGGAAACGTCCGGGCCCGGCTGTGGGGCCGGTCGGGCCCTGGGTCCGGGCACGACAGACGATCCGGCCCGCCGCCGATGGCGGCGATGGGCGGCCGGACAGGATTTCTTGGGGTGAGATTGCCGGAGATGCGGCGCGGCCGCGGCCGGACACCTTGGGGGAAGGTTCCCCGGCATTCGCAGGGAACAGGGTGAAACCGACGCAGAACAGGGAGGAATGCTCGATGCGCGGATATCTTGGACGAAAGACACTCACGGCGCTGGCGCTTGTCGCCTCGGCAGGCATGGC
>RFIR01000577.1 GCA_003695135.1 Alphaproteobacteria bacterium
CGCCAGCCCCAGCGCCGCGCCGGCCGCCCCGGCCTCGACCGGGGTCAGCCAGCCGGTATAGATGCCGCCCAGCACCGCCACGATCAGGAACAGTGTCGGCAGCGTCTTGACCGCGATTTCGCCCGGCGCCAGCGGCTGCATGTCCTCGCTCGACCGCCCGCCGATCATGGCGGGGGCGAACCGGCCCATGGCCCAGATCGCCACGACATAGGCGATGGCCAGCATGATGCCCGGCACGATGCCGGCCATGAACATCTCGCCCACCGACTGTTCGGCGACGAAGGAATAGATGATCAGCATCGCCGAGGGCGGGATGATCATGCCCAGCACCGAGGAGCCGGCGACCACACCCACCGCGAAGCGCGGGTTGTAGTCGTAGCCCAGCATCTGCGGCACCGAGACCCGGCTGAAGACCGAGGCCGAGGCGATCGAGGAGCCGGTCACCGCGGCAAAGACCGCATTGGCGCCGACCGTGGCCATGCCGATGCCGCCCTTCACCCGGCGAAAGCCGGAATTCATCACTTCGTAGATGTCGGCGCCCAGCCCGGCCTTGGACACCACGAGCCCCATGAAGGTGAAGAGCGGCACGGTGGCGAAGGTGTATTCCATCACGCTGTCGCTGACCGCGATCTTCACCAGATTGATGGCGAGATCGAGATTGTCGCGCATCAGCCAGATGGAGACGAAGCTCACCAGCCCCAGGGCGATGGGGATGTAGAGACCGAGATAGACCAGCACCACGATGGCGATCACCGAGGCCAGTCCGGTCTCCAGCGGGCTCACCCATCCGCTCCCGCATCACGGGCCGGCGCGGATGCGGTGCGCGGCCTCGCCTGATGCCGGGGCGCGGCCATCGGATCGAGCGCCTTGAGCAGGAACAGCAGCGCGCAGAGCGTGGCGCTGGCGAAGATGGTCAGCTTCAGCGGCCACCACGGCGCGGTGAACACGCCCGGCACGCCGAAATAGTCGTTGGAGGCGTACATCTCGACAAATTCCGGCCACAGCGCGACGGCGATCAGCGCCATGAACAGCGCCGAGACTGCGTCGATGACCCGCCGCGCCGCCCGCACCAGCCGCGGATGGCGCCGCCCGGCGACGGTAAGCAGCCCGTCGGAGCGCGTCAGCCGGTCGACGCGGCACACATCGGGCAGCTGCAGGAACACGATCAGCACCATCGAGAACTGCACCACTTCGACCGCGCCGTGAAACGGGGCATCGAACAGGCTGCGGGCGGTGGCGTCGTAATTGACCACCGCCACCAGCAGCAGCACCATGAGCGTGCCGACGGCGTTCGCCACGATGGCGATGCCGCCGGCCAGCTGCCGCGCCACTGCCAGCACCGCGTTCACGGCGATCGCCCGCGCCCCGGGGCGGCCCCGCTCAGTTGGGCAACTCTGCGGCCCAGTCGCGCACCGGGGTGAATCCGGCCGCCTTCAGCTTGCCCAGATAGGCGCGCAGCATCGCGCTGCCCGGCTCGCCCTTGGCGTCGAGCGCGGTCGCCCATTCCACCGCGATATTGGGCATGGCATCGGCCCAGGCCTTGCGCTCCGCCGCGCTCAGCTCGGCGATGGTGCCGCCGCCATCGACGAACGCCTTGCGGCTGGCCGCGGCGCGGTCCATCGCCACCTCGGCGACGTGATCGCGATAGAGCACCGCGACCTCCTGCAGCACGCCCTTCACCTCGTCGGGCAACCGGTCCCAGTAATCCTTGTTCACGGTGATGGTCTTGGAATTGACCGCGCCGATATCGGCCTGCAGCATGTAGGGCGCGACCTCGGAGATCTTGAAGGTCTTTGCCGCCTCCGGCCACAGCATGGCGTGATCGACGAGACCGGTCTGCAGCATGTTGTAGAAATCGGTCAGCCCGCCGCGCACGCCGACCGCACCCGGAATCCCCTCCAGATAGCGCAGGTTCATGCCGGCGCCGGCGACCTTGCCGCCCTCGATGTCCTTCAGCGAGGTGATGGGTGTGCGCGAGAACAGCTGATAGGTGTCAAGCACGACGCCGGTGGCCAGATAGACCTGGTTCTGGGCGGCGAATTCCTTCTGCATGGTGGGGAATTCGCGGGCGATCTCGTCCACCGCCTTCGCCACCGCGCGCGCATCGGCGGCGACGAAGGGGGTGACGGCCGAAATCGCCTGGCTGGGCAGCTTGGAGGAGTGGAAGATGGTGGTGACGATGCCGATATCGCCCAGCCCCAGCTTCACGCCTTCCAGCACGCCCTTGGGCTTGACGATCGAGCCGCCATAGCTTTCCTGCCACTCGATCTTGTAGTTGCCGGTCTCGGCCAGCCGCTTGTCGACCTCGGGGATGAAGAAGTTGGAGAATTCCTTCACCCACATCGCGCGGGCCGGGTAGCCGTCGATCACCACCGCCCGGATGGTTTCGGTGGCCAGCGCCGGAACGGCCAGCACCCCGGCGAGCGTCACCGCCAGCGCGCCGCGCCTCGTCAGATTGGCAATCATCGCTCTTCCTCCCTTGTGTCGTCGATCAGGCCTTGTGCCAGCTTATGGTAAGATCGGTGCCCGCCGCGCGATAGAGCTTGGAGATCGGACAGAATTTCTCCGTCTCCGCCGCGACCAGCGCCAGCTCGGTTTCAGTGGCCGGGCCGTCGGCGGCGACGTCGAGCCTGACCGCCTTGAACGGCACCTCGACCTCTTCGATCAGCAGCACGCCGCGGCGGTCGAAATCGACCTCCATCTCGAAGCTCAGATGGCCGATATCAACGCCCAGCTTCTGCGCGCACTTGTTGCTGATCACGTTGACGCAGCCGATCAGCGCGGCGTAGGCGGTTTCGGTCGGCGACAGCCCGGTGCCGGTGCCGCCGCGCGCCACCGGCTCGTCGATCACGCTGGTCAGATCGCCGGAATGGATCTCGCAGCGCGAATGGCTGGTTCCCTTGCCGGAGAGCTTTACCGTCAGTGTCAGTTTCGGTCGGATCGCCATGCCATCCTCATGCGAAGGAACAGACCTGATCGAAGGAAAATCGCGGCAGCTTGTGGAACAGCGCCGTTTCGTCGGCATAGCCGAGATTGCACAGGAAGTTGGACTTCACGGTCGTGCCGGCGAAGAATTCCGCATCCACGATCTCGTTGGAAAACCCCGACATCGCACCGACATCGAGCCCCAGTGCCCGGGCCGCGATCATGAAATAGGCGCCCTGCAGCGTGCCGTTGCGAAAGGCGGTGGTCTCGGCATGTTCCGGCTTGCCCTCGAAATGCGGCCGGCGGTCCTCATGCGGGAACAGAAAGGGCAGCTCGCGCCAGAATTCCACGTCATGGGCGATGATCGCGGTGACCGGCGCCGCCTTCATCTTGTCGACGTTCTTGGCCTTCAGCGCCCGGGCCAGCCGTGCCTTGCCCTCGGGCGAGGTGACGAAGACGATGCGCGCGGGGCAGGAATTCATGCTGGTGGGGCCGGCGGCCATGAGTTCGTAGATGCGCTCCAGCGTCTCGCGCGGCACCGGCCGGTCGGTCCAGGCGTAATGCGACCGCGCCTGGCCGAGGATGAGGTCGATGGAATCGGCATCGAGCGCGGTGCGGCGGCGCTTCAGCGCCCGGAACGCCGCCTGCGCCTCTTCCCGCGCGCGGTCGAGCGCCTCGCCGGTCAGCGCGTTCATTCCGCGGCCTCGCGCGCCGGGTGGTCCTCCTCGGCCACCACCGGGTTGGCGCAGATGCCGATGCCCTCGATCTCGACCTCCACCGTCTCGCCCGGCCGCAGCCAGCGCGGCGGGCGGCGGGCATGGCCGACGCCGGGCGGCGTGCCCATGGCGATCAGGTCGCCCGGCTCCAGCGTGGCGAATTCCGAGATGGTGGCGATGGTGCGCGCGACCGACCACAGCATGTC
>RFIR01000578.1 GCA_003695135.1 Alphaproteobacteria bacterium
CGATGACCGAGGACAGGCACAGCGGTGTGAGATGGCGCAGGAGGATGCGCAGGGTCGAGGCGCCCTGCGAGCGCGCGGCGAGGATGAACTCGGAATTGCGCAGCGTCAGCGCCTCGGCCCGCGCGATGCGGGCATAGGGCGACCATGTGGTCAGCGCGATGGCCAGCACCGCATTCTCGATCCCCGGCCCGAGCGCGGCGACGAAGGCCAGCGCGAGGATCAGCCGCGGGAAGGCGAGGAAGATGTCGGTCAGCCGCATCAGCACCTTGTCGACCCAGCCGCCGACATAGCCGGCGACGATGCCGATCACCAGCCCGATCGGCACCACGATCACCGAGACCAGCCCGACGATGTAGAGGGTGATGCGCGAGCCCCAGATGATGCGGTCGAGGATGTCGCGGCCGAGCTGGTCGGTGCCCAGCCAGTGCTCGGCATCCGGCGGGCGCAGCCGTTCGGCCAGGTTCTGGGCGATGCCGTCCTCGGCGGTCAGCCACGGGGCGAAGATCGCCATCCCCACCAGCGTGGCGATGATGATCAGCCCGGCCATGGCGATGGGATTGGCGCGGAAGGCGAGCCAGGCGAACCAGCTGCGCTGGCACTGCGCCTGAAAGGCGGTGGTCGGCGTGTCGGCCATCAGCCAGGCGCGGAGTCCGGAGTTTGCTGCAGCGGCCATCGCTCAGCTCCGCGTTCTGGGATCGACCAGCCGGTAGAGCAGGTCCGACAGCATGTTGACGCCGACAAAGCAGGTGCCGACGACAATGGTGCCGCCGATCACCGCATTCATGTCCGACTTGAACAGCGCATGGGTGATGTACTGCCCGATGCCGGGCCAGGAGAAGACCGTCTCTGTCAGCACCGAGCCCTCCAGCAGTGAGGCATAGGTCAGCGCGATGATGGTGAAGAGCTGCACCAGTACGTTGCCGAAGACGTGCCGCCAGATCACCACCCGCTCGCTGAGGCCCTTGGCGCGGGCGGCCAGCACATATTCCTGCCGCAGCTGGTCGAGCATGAAGCTGCGGGTCATGCGCGCGATATAGGCCAGTGCATAGGCGCCGAGGATGCAGACCGGCAGCACCAGATGCCAGAAGGCCGACCAGAACACGTCCCATTCGCCGGCCAGCGCGGCATCGAGCAGCAGGAGCCCCGACCAGGGCTCGACGATGCCCTCATAGAACACGTCGAGCCGCCCCGGCCCGGGCACCCAGCTCAGCCGGGCATAGAAAACCAGCAACGCCACCATGCCCAGCCAGAATACCGGCATGGAATAGCCGATCAGCCCGGTCACCCGCACGATGTGGTCAACGGGGCGTCCCTGATGGGTGGCCGCCAGCACCCCCATCGGCACGCCGAGCGCCACACCCAGAAGCGTGGCGAGCGTCGCCAGCTCCAGCGTGGCGGGGAAGTGGCGGGCCAGATCCTCCAGCACCGGGCGCGAGGTCTGGATGGAATTGCCGAATTCGCCCTGCAGGATGTCGGCCAGAAAGCGCAGATACTGGATGGGCAGCGGCTGGTCGAGGCCGAGCTGTTTGTAGACCGCGTCATAGACGTCCTGCGGCGCGCGGTCGCCGACGATGGCCAGCACCGGGTCGAGCGGCATCACCCGGCCGATGAAGAAGGTGATCGCGGTCAGGCCGAGAAAGGTCAGCGCCAGCGAGACGATCACCCCGCCGATGCGCCGCACCCAGCCCAGAAGGATGGACGGGGAACGCCGCACGGCGCTCCCCGTAGTTGTTGTGGTCTCTGCCGTCACCCGGGCCTACTGCTTCGTCACGTTGCGATAGAACACCAGATCGAAGTTGGAGCCCGAGACGAAGCCCTGGACGTTCGCCCGGCGCGCGACCTGTTCGTTCTGCTGGAACATGATCACGAAGGGCGAGTTGGTCTGGTGCTTGCGCTGCAGCTCGGCATAGAGCTGGGCCCGCTTTTCCAGATCGATCTCGGTGCGCGCGGCCACGGTCAGGGCGTTGATCTCGTCATCCTTCCACGCGTTGCGCCAGGCCAGAACCCCGGTTAGCTTGGCCTCGAGGCGGTTGTCGGGATTGTGCGCAAAGCTGTCGGCGTTCGAATGCGGGTCGACATAGTCCGGCGACCAGCGCGCCAGGATCAGCCCGTGCCGGCGGGCACGGTATTTCGGCCACAGCGCCGAGCCGTCCTGCGGGATGATCTCGGTCTTGATGCCGGCCTGCCCAAGCGTCTGCTGCAGCGACTGGGCGATCTCCATGTAGGGCGAGGTGTTGAGGCTGTCGATGGTGACCTCGAACCCGTCCGGATAGCCGGCCTCGGCCAGCAGTTCCTTGCCCTTGGCGATGTCGAGCTTGTAGGGCCGGTCGTCGATCGAGGCCCACAGGCCAGACGGCCAGAAGGTCTGGTGCACGACGAACTGGCCCTTGAGGAAGGAATTGGCCATGCCGTCATAGTCGACCAGCCAGCGCAGCGCCTCCCACACCTTGGGCTTGCTCAGCGCCTCGTTGGTGGTGTTGGCGGCCATGTAGATCAGCGTGGCCTTGGTGTAGTCGTCGACCACGATGCCTTCCTTGCCGGCCAGACCCGCGATCTGGTCGGGCGTCAGGGTGCGGGCGATGTCGATGTCGCCCTGTTCGAGCAGGAGCCGCTGCGCGGCAGGTTCGGGCAGGTGGCGGATGATCACCCGGTCCATCGCCGGCTTGCCGTGGCGATAGTTCGGGTTGGCGACCAGCGTCACCGATTCATTGGCCTTCCAGCTCTGGATCGAGAAGGCGCCGGAGCCGGCGGAATGGTTCTTCAGCCAGCCATATCCCATGTCGCCGTCGACGGCATGGGATTCGACCAGCTTCTCGTCGACCACCGAGGCGATGCCGGCAGAGAGCGCATTGAGCACCAGACCGGGCGAGAAATCCTCGGTGATGGTGATGGTGAACTCGCCGTCGCCGGTCACCCTGACCAGATCATCGACATTGTCGGGCGTCCAGCCGAACTGGGTGACGATGAAGGCCGGGGTCTTGTTGAGCTTGACCACCCGGCGCAGCGAATAGACCGCATCCTCGGCCCGGACCGGATTGCCGGAATGGAAGGTGAGGCCGTCACGCATCTTGAAGGTGATGGTCTTGCCGTCCTCGGAGACGGTCCAGCTTTCGACCACACCGCCGACCAGCTTGGTCAGGTTCTCAGGCTCGAACATCATGATGCGGTCATAGACATTGGCCGAGATCTCGCCGGCCGACAGCTCGAACACCTCGGCCGGATCGAGGGTGATGATGTCGTCGATGCGCATGCCCATGACGAGCATGTTGTCGGGCGTCGCCGCCGACACCGGCGCGGCGGCCGGCAGGGCAAGCGCCATGGCTGTTGCCAGGGCGGCTGCCTGCTTTCTGAACGAGAATGTCATGCTGTTCTCCCCTGTTGTCGTTGACGCTTGATGGCCCTTCTGGCCGCGGAAGGCACTGCATCGCGCCGCCCCGCGGCGGCGAGGGTCGAGACGATGCCGCCGATACTGGCCGCTGCCCGCGTGAAGCGCAAACGGTTTTTGGCGCGTCTGCCGCTGTGGAGGCTCACAGCCCGCCCGTCGCTCAGCCGTCCCGGCGATGCTTGCCCGCCTGCCAGCCGTGCGGCCCGAGATGGGCCTCGGCAAAGGCGAGCGGGCTGTCCTCGATCTCGGTGGCGATGCTGTCGTTCCAGCGGTTGAGAAAGCCGAAGAGCGCGACGATGCCGATGATCTCCACCAGCTGGGCCTCGCTGAAATGGGCGCGGGCGGCGTCGAAATGCGCCGCCGTCGCTCGATTGGGCACCTCGGCGGCGGCCTGGGCCAGCGCGAGCGCGGCGCGTTCGGCCTCGGTGAAGAGCGGCGAGCGGGCGTAATCCCACACCGCCGCCACCTTCTCCGCGCTCGCGCCGCGCCGTTCGGCCACATGACCGGTATGGGCCTGGCAGTAGCGGCAGCCGGCGGCGGCCGAGGCGACATGGGCGACGAGCTGGGCCAGATCGGCCGGCAGGCTGCTGGACGGCCCGATCACGGCCGAAAACAGCGCGAGAAATCCCTTCAGCATCTCCGGCTTGCGCGCCATGGTCTTCAGCGAATTGGGCACGAAGCCCATCCGCGCCTCGACCGCGGCGAACAGCTCGGAGAAGGGCGCCAGCTCGGCCTCCGGCAGAGGGGCGATATGGGCCATGGCTCAGTCCTCGAAGATCGCCACCGCGCGCACGAAGCCGGCCGAGGCGCGCTTGATCTTGAACGGAAAGCAGCAGATCTCGAAGCCGGTGGCGGGCAGCTTGTCGAGATTGGCGAGCTTTTCCATGTGGCAATAG
>RFIR01000579.1 GCA_003695135.1 Alphaproteobacteria bacterium
CCGGAGGCGAGGTTCACCGCCTGCCACAGCCCCAGTCGGGCGAGATTGGGCAGGGCGATGCCGGTCGCCTCGCGGATATGGCCGAGCGTATTGGCCCCTTCATCGCCATAGGCGGCCGCATCCGGCGCCCCGCCTGCGCCCACCGAATCGAGCACGAGAAGGAAGGCGCGGGTCACCCGATCCGTCCCCGGATCAGCGGACCGGGCTCGACAGGCTCCGCGCCAATCGAATAGGCCGCGCGCAGCCGGGCCTCGGCGGCAACCGCACGCGCCTCGTCGGCGGCATGGAGCCGCGCGATGGGGGTACGGGCATCGGCGATATGGCCGATCCCGGCCAGCCGGTCGAAGCCGACCGCGGGGTCGATGGCATCCTCGGCCCGCCGGCGCCCGCCGCCGAGCTCGACCACCGCCCAGCCCACGCCGCGCGTGTCGATCGCCTGCACCACGCCCTCGCCCTGCGCAAACACATCGCGAATGATCGGGGCGCGCGGCAGGATCTCGGCGAAGCGGTCGAGGAAACCGGCCGGTCCGCCGAGTGCGGCGACCATGCGGTCGAAGCGTTCGGCAGCCGCACCGCTCTCGAAGGCCTGCGCGATCTTTGCCTCGCCATCCGGCGGGTGCGTGGCCAGCCCTGCCTGCGCCAGAAGCTGGCCGCCCAGCGCCAGCGTCACCTCCCACAGCCGCGGGTCGATCTCGTGGCCGGTCAGGAAGGCGGCGGCATTGGCCACCTCCAGCGCGTTGCCTGCCGCCGATGCCAGCGGCTCGTTCATGTCGGTGATCAGCGCCACGGTCGGACAGCCGGCGCCATTGGCGACCTCGACCAGCGCCTCGGCCAGCGCCCGCGCCTCCGCCTCCCGGGCCATGAAGGCGCCCGAACCGGTCTTGACGTCGAGCACCAGCGCCTCCAGCCCGGCGGCAAGCTTCTTGGACAGGATCGAGGCGGTAATGAGGTCGATCGATTCCACCGTCGCGGTCACGTCGCGGATGGCATAGAAGCGCTTGTCGGCCGGCGCGATCTCGCCGGTCTGACCGATGATGGCGCATCCCGCCGCCGCCACCACCCGGTATAGCGTCACCTCGTCGGGCCGGGTGTCGTAGCCGGGGATGGCGTCGAGCTTGTCGAGCGTGCCGCCGGTATGGCCGAGCCCGCGGCCGGAGATCATTGGCACATAGGCGCCGCAGGCGGCCAGCGCCGGGGCCAGCATCAGGCTGACATTGTCGCCGACCCCTCCCGTTGAATGCTTGTCGACCACCGGCCCCGGCAGGTTCCACGACAGCACCGTGCCGGAATCGCGCATCGCCTCGGTCAGCGCCACCCGCTCGTCGCGGGTCATGCCGCGGAAGAAGACGGCCATGGCGAGGGCGGCGACCTGCGCCTCGCTGATCGAACCATCGGTCAGACCGCGTACGAAAAAATCGATCTCCCTGGCCGAAAGCCTCCCGCCGTCGCGCTTTTTCGCAATGATCTCCTGCGGCAGCATCAGTAACCATCCGTGCCCGGTGCGGGCCCGGTCCCCTCGATGGTCGCAATGAGCGCATCATAGACGCTCGAGGCGCCGATGCGGAAGGTCTTCGGGCTCACCCAGCCCTGCCCCATCACCTCCTCGGCCAGCGCGATATAGGCGGCGGCGTCCTCGGTGGTGCGAATGCCGCCGGCGGGCTTGAACCCGACCTCGGCGCCGGAGGCGGCGATCTCCTCCAGCATGATCCGCCCTGCCCTGAGCGTCGCGTTGACCCGCACCTTGCCGGTGGAGGTCTTGAGGAAATCCGCCCCGCCCTCGATGGCCAGCCGGCAGGCCTCGCGGATCAGCGCCTCGTCCTCCAGCACCCCGGTCTCGAGGATCGCCTTGACCGTGCGGCCATCGGCGCTCTCCTTGACCCGGCGCAGGCGGGTCAGCACCGGCTCGGAGGCGCCCTCCATCAGCTCGCGATAGGGGATGACGAGGTCGATCTCGTCGGCGCCATCGCCCACCGCCTTGCGGGTCATCTCCATCACCGCCCCGGCCGGTTCCTCTCCGGTGGGAAAGTTGACTACCGTCGCGATACGCACCGGACCGCCGGCGAGCAGTTCGCGGGCGCGAGCGACGAATCGCGGCCAGATGCAGACCGCCGCCACCGGCCCGTGCGGCGAGCGGGCCCGCGCGCAGAGCGTGTCGATGTCCTCCGGCTTGCAGGCATCGTCGAGATTGGTCAGATCGAGGCAGCTCAGCGCCAGCTGCGCGGCCCTTACCAGCTCCATGCCCGCCTCCTCATGCGAATCCGGCGACGAAATCCAGCACCACCTGGCGAAACCGCGCCGCCGCCTCGGCCGCCGCGCGCTTGGTCTCGGCGTGGCTGAGCGGTTCCGCACGCATGCCCGCGGCGTAGTTGGTCACCAGCGACACCGCGGCGACCTCGAGCCCGAAGAAGCGGGCGAGAATGCATTCGGGCACCGTCGACATGCCGACGAGATCGGCACCGAGGATGCGCGCGGCGCGGATCTCGGCCGGGGTCTCGAAGCTGGGGCCGGAAAACCAGGCATAGACGCCCTCATCCAGCCCCATCGCGGTCAGCCTTTCGCGCAGCCGGGGCGCATAGGCATCGGTCATGTCGGTGAAGCGGGCATCGGTGGCCTCGCCGATCAGCGGATTGGCGCCCGAAAGGTTGATGTGGTCCGAGATCGCGACCAGCGTGCCGGGCGCGAGCGCCTCGCGCGTCGAGCCGGCGGCGTTGGAGAGAAACAGCGCCCCCGCCCCCAGCGCCTTCAGCGCCGCGATGGCCGGGCGCATTGCCGCCGCGTCGCCGCCTTCATAGTAATGCACCCGGCCCGACAGCACCGCCACGCGCTGCCCTGCCAGATCGCCGATGGCAAGCTCGCCGGCATGGCCGGAAACACCCGAGACCGGAAAGCCGGGCAGATCGGCGAAGGGGATGCGGGGCCCGTCCACCTCTGCGGCCAACCCGCCGAGGCCGGAGCCGAGGATCAGCCCCAGCCGGATCGGCGCCTCGCCCGCGCGGCGGCGGATCGCCTCGGCCGCTGCGCTCATGCCAGATGCCCGCCGGAAAACGCGCCGGGCAGCAGCGCGCCGAGGGTGGTGGTCACCACCCCGTCCGGCCCGGCCAGCAGCACCACTGTGTCGGGTTCGGCGAATTCGGCCAGCCGCTGCCGGCAGCCGCCGCAGGGGGCGATGGGCTGGCTGCCCTCGGCATAGACCGCCACCGCCTCGATCTCCCGCTCGCCGGCCGCGCACATCGCTGCGATGGCGCCGGTCTCGGCGCAGCTGCCTTCGGGATAGGCGGCGTTCTCGACATTGCAGCCGGTATAGATGCCCGAGGGCGTGCGCAGCGCCGCACCGACCCGGAAGCCGGAATAGGGCGCATGGGCGTGTTCACGCACCGCCTTCGCCGCCTCGACCAGCGATTTCATCGCTCCTTCACGTATGGCACGCCTCCCGCTTTCGGCGCCACCGCGCGGCCGATGAAGCCGGCCAGCAGCACCACCGTCAGGATGTAGGGCAGCGCCTGCACCGCCTGATTCGGCAACTCGCCCAGCCCGAACCAGTCGAAGCCCTGGATGCGGATCGCGATCGCGTCGAGAAAGCCGAACAGAAGGCAGGTCAGCATCGCCTGCATCGGCCGCCACTTGGCGAAGATCAGCGCCGCCAGCGCGATGAAGCCCTTGCCGGCCGACATGTTGTTGACGAAGCCCGCCCCCTGGGCGGTGGAGAGATAGGCGCCCGACAGCCCGCACAGAATGCCGCAGCAGATGAGGGCGCGATAGCGCAGCCAGGCGACCGAGATGCCCGCAGTATCGACCGCGGCCGGATTCTCGCCCACCGCGCGCAGCCGCAGCCCGAAGCGCGAGCGGTAGAGCACCCACCAGGTGAAGGGTGCGGCGAGGAAGGCAACATAGACCAGGATCTTGTGACCCGACAGCAGCCCCGACCAGATCGGGCCGATCACCGGCACGTCGGCCAGCGTCTCCGCGCCGATGAACTCGATGTCCTGGAACTTGGCCGCGCCGCCGATCAGCGGCGTGCGTCCGCCCTGCCCGAACATCGCATTGCCGATCAGCGCCGAGGCGCCGGCGGCGACGAAGTTGATCGCGACGCCCGAGACGATCTGGTTGCCGCGCTGGGTGATGCAGGCAAAGCCATGCACCAGCGCGAGCAGCACCGACACCAGGATGCCCGCCAGCAGGCCGACCCAGACCGAGCCGCTGAGGGCGGCCACCGCGGCGGCGGTGAAGGCGGAGGCCAGCATCTTGCCCTCCAGCCCGATATCGAACACGCCGGAGCGTTCGGAGAACAGGCCCGCCAGCGAGGCCAGCAGGAGCGGCGCGGAGATGCGCAGCGCGCTGTCGACGATGTTGATGACGTCGAGGAAACTCATGCCCGCGCCTCCGACCGTCTGGCAAAGAGCGGGACCATCAGCGGCCGGAACAGCTGCTCCATCGCCCCGGCGAACAGGATTGCCAGACCCTGGATCAGCACCACCATGTCACGGGTGATCGACGGCATCTCGAAGGCAAGCTCCGCCCCGCCCTGATAGAGGACGCCGAACAGGATCGAGGCCAGCACGATGCCCAGTGGATGCGCCCGCCCCATCAGCGCCACCGCGATGCCGACGAAACCGGCGCCGCCGGGGATGTCGAGAAAGATGCGGTTCTGCTCGCCCATCACCGGGTTGATCGCCATCAGCCCCGCCAGCCCGCCCGAGATCGCCATCACGATCACCGTGATGCGCACCGCGTTGATGCCGGCATAACGCGCCGCGGTCGGGTTGGCGCCGAAAACGCGGATCTCGTAGCCGAGCTTGCTGCGCCAGATCAGCAGCCAGACCCCGACGCAGGCGATCAGCGCCAGGATGAAGGTGATGTTGAGCGGCGCCCCGCCGATGTCCTGGCCGAACAGCGCCATCAGCTCCTCGAGCTTGGGCAGCCGGGCCGGTTCCTCGAAGGTGCGCGACTGCAGCGAGGCATTGCCCGGCACCTTGAGGAAGTTGACGATCAGATAGCCCATCAGCGAGGCGGCGAGGAAGTTGAACATGATGGTGGTGATGACCACATGCGCGCCGCGTTTGGCCTGCAGCCAGCCCGGGATCGCGCCCCAGATCATCCCGAACAGCGCGCCGCCGATCATGGCAAAGGGCAGGATCGCCCACCAGGGCAGCGTGCGGTCGAGCGCGAGGATCACCAGCCCCGCCCCCAGCCCGCCGACATAGGCCTGTCCCTCGCCGCCGATGTTGAACTGCGCGGCATGGAAGGCCACGGCGACGGCGAGCCCGGTGAAGATGAAGTTGGTGGCGTAATAGAGCGTGAAGCCGATCCCCTCGCCATAGCCGAAGGCGCCGTAGAGGATGTGGCCCACCGCCTCCAGCGGGTTGGCGCCGATGCCCAGCACCACCAGCCCCGCGACCAGAAAGGCCAGCGCCAGGTTCAGCACCGGCATCAGCCCGTATTCGACCCATCGCGGAAGGGGCGTCATGCGCCAGCCACCGGAGCGGGTTCGGAAC
>RFIR01000580.1 GCA_003695135.1 Alphaproteobacteria bacterium
CATGGAAAGCCGCAGCCTCTGGCCGAGGATGCCGAGGGTCCGGGTGATCATGCCGCACTCCCGCCGTGCCGCATGGCCAGAAAGCGCGCCATGGCTGCGGGCGGGCAGAGGCCGCCGCCATCCTCGGGCAGCGCGTCCCAGAGGGGCGGCGCCGCCGCCACCACCGCCCCGGCCACCTGCAGGAATTCGCGCCGCGCCACCGGCCCCAGCCGCGCGGCGCAGGCGCCGAGCAGCCGCATCAGCCGGGCGACGCAGCCGGTGCGGAACGCGCCATGCTGCAGGCGCGGCTCGCCGGCCAGCGCCTCCAGCGCCAGCGACAGGATGGCGATGCCGTCCATCGGCTCGGATCGCGCGGTGTAGAGGTGGCGCGGGCGCAGAGCCGCGGCGCCGGGCATCAGCGCCACCCGCCCCGCCCGCGCCAGCGCGGCGAGGTGAAGGAACACCTCGCCAAAGCAAACCCCGTCGGGAAAGCGCAGGCCGCGCGCGGTCTCGCGGCGGATCATCAGCCCTGCGGGGGCGAGTGGCAGCGCCGCAGCTGCCCCCAGCGCGCGCGCGAATGCCGTATCGCCCGCCGCGATCGCCCCGCCCTCGGGCAGGAGCGCATCGAGCGCGGCGAATTCCGCCGCCGGTGTCTCGCCTTCGCGCACCACCGGGGCCAGCACCAGATCGGCGCGCTCGCCCTGCGCCGCCAGCGCCGCCAGCGCATGGGCCGGGCGGAGGTCATGGCCGGTCTGGAAGGTCAGCCAGTCGCCGCGCGCCAGCTCCACCCCGTGATTGAAGGCCGAGGACAGCCCGTCGCGGCTGCGCTCGACGACACGGATGCGCGGATCGCGTATCGCATCTGCGGCCTGCGCCGTTGCCGCATCGGCCCCGTCGAGGATGACGACGATGTCCTGTGCCGGCTGGGTTTGCGCCAGCAGCGCGGCCAGCGCCGGGCCGGCCATCCCGCCCTCGTCGCGCAGCGCGACGATGCAGCTGACGCTCACGCCCACGGCCCTGCCGCCGGGCTGCAAGCAACCCGGCGCGGGATCGGATCGGCGGTGGTGGCAAATGGCGGCATCTCTTACCCGAAACCCGGCTGTCGCTGCCCTTCTCGCCAATCGCGCCGGCCTTGTCGAGGGCTTCGGCGGTTGCAACCCGGCCATGCCTTGGAACCGGTTCCATTCCAGCGGGCCATCGACTATGGTCCGCGCGCCACAGTCAGCCGGAGGGAGCCATGACGCTCAACGCCACGGTCGCGTCGGTCACCGCGCGGATCGCCGAACGCAGCCACGATCTGCGGCAGGCCTATCTCGACCGCTGCGCGCGGCTGATCGAGGCCGGGCCGGGCCGCGCGCATCTGAGCTGCGGCAACCTCGCCCATGCCGCCGCGGCGATGGGGCCGGAAAAGCAGATCGTCGCCGAGGGCCGCGCGCCCAATCTCGGCATCGTCACCGCCTATAACGACATGCTCTCGGCCCATCGGCCCTATGAACGCTTTCCCGAACTGATCCGTGCCGCGGCGCGCAAGTCGGGGGCCACAGCGCAGGTGGCTGGCGGGGTGCCGGCGATGTGCGACGGCATCACCCAGGGCCAGCCGGGAATGGAGCTGTCGCTGTTCTCGCGCGACGTGATCGCCATGGCCGCGGCGGTGGCGCTGAGCCACAACGTCTTCGATGCGGCGGTGTTTCTGGGCATCTGCGACAAGATCGTGCCGGGGCTGGTGATGGCAGCGGCCAGCTTCGGCCATCTACCGGCGGTGTTCCTGCCCTCCGGCCCGATGCCCTCGGGCCTGCCAAATGACGAGAAGTCAAGGGTCAGGCAGCAATACGCCGCCGGCGAGGTGGGGCGCGATGCGCTGCTCGCGGCCGAACTCGCCTCCTACCACGCGCCGGGCACCTGCACCTTCTATGGCACCGCCAACACCAACCAGATGCTGATGGAATTCATGGGGCTGCATCTGCCGGGGGCGAGCTTCGTCAATCCCGACACGCCGCTGCGCGATGCGCTGACCGAGGCGGGGGTGACGCGGGCGCTGCAGATCACCGCCCGCGGCAACGAGTTCACCCCGGTCAGCGCCATTCTCGACGAGCGCGCTTTCGTCAACGGCATCGTCGGGCTGCATGCGACGGGCGGCTCGACCAACCTGCTGATCCATCTGATCGCCATGGCCCGCGCCGCCGGGATCGTGCTGGATTGGGAGGATTTCTCCGACCTCTCCGCCATCACGCCGCTGATGGCGCGGGTCTATCCCAACGGGCTGGCCGATGTGAACCATTTCCACGCCGCGGGCGGGCTGGGCTTCATCATCGGCTCGCTGCTCGATGAGGGGCTCCTGCATCCCGACACCCGTACCGTGGCGGGCGAGGGGCTGGCGCGCTACACGCGCGAGCCGAAGCTGGATGCGTCGGGCGGGCTGCGCTGGGAGGAAGGGCCGCGCGAGAGCCTCGATACCCGCATCCTGCGTCCCGTTACCGATCCCTTCGCCGCCACCGGCGGGCTGCAGCTTCTGCGCGGCAATCTGGGTGCGGCCTGCATCAAGGTCTCGGCGGTGGCGGCCGAACGGCAGGTGATCGAGGCGCCGGCGCGCATCTTCACCGATCAGGAGGCGGTCAGGCAGGCCTTCCGCGCCGGCGAATTCACCTCCGACACGGTGGTGGTGGTGCGGTTCCAGGGGCCGAAGGCCAACGGCATGCCCGAGCTGCATTCGCTGACGCCGATCCTTGCCAGCCTGCAGGATCGCGGGCTTAAGGTGGCGCTTGTGACCGACGGGCGGATGTCGGGGGCCTCTGGCAAGGTGCCGGCGGCGATCCATGTCAGCCCCGAAGCCGCCGATGCCGGCCCCATTGCCCGGCTGCGCGATGGCGACCGCATCCGGCTGGATGCGCCGGCCGGGCGGCTCGACGCGCTGGTCGAGGCGTCGGAATGGGCCGCGCGCGAGCCGGCCGAGGCCGATCTCTCGGCCGGTCAGGCCGGGCTGGGGCGCGAGCTCTTCGCCGCCTTTCGCGCCAGTGTCAGCCCCGCCGTCACCGGCGCGTCGGTGGCGATCTGAAGGGGGAACGGGATGACGACAACCGGGCTCGACTCCGCCTGGGCGCGGGTGCATCGCGAGGCCGAACGCCTGCGCCCGATCCATCTGCGCCGGCTGTTTGCGGAGGATTCGCGACGGTTCGAGCGGCTTTCCTTCGCGCTCGACGACCTCTTTCTCGACCTGTCGCGCGAAAGGCTCGACGAAGGCGCGCTCGATGCGCTGATCGCGCTGGCCGAGGCGGCGGATGTGCCCGCCCGCCGCGCCGCGCTGTTTACCGGTGCGCCGATCAACCTGACCGAGGGACGCGCGGTGCAGCACATGGCGCTGCGGGCCGGGCCGGATGCGCGCATCGAGGTGGAAGGCCGCGACATCGTTCCCGAAATTGTCGCGATGCGCGACCGCTTTCTGGGCTTTGCCGAGGATGTACGCAGCGGCGCCTATGCCGCCGCCGCCGGCCCGTTCACCGATGTCATCAATATCGGCATCGGCGGCTCCGATCTCGGGCCGGTGATGGCGGTGCGGGCGCTCGCGCCCGATCATGACGGTCCGCGGCTGCATTTCGTCTCCAATGTCGACGGGGCGCATCTGGCCGACACCGTCGCCGGGCTCGACCCGGCGCGGACCCTGGTCATCGTCGCCTCCAAGACCTTCACCACGCTGGAGACCATGGCCAACGCCCACGCCGCCCGGGCCTGGCTGGAGGCGGCGGTCGGCCATGCGGCCGGTCGGCACATGGCGGCGGTCTCGACCAATCTGGCGGCGACGGCGGAATTCGGCATCGAACCCGGCCGTGTCTTCGGCTTCTGGGACTGGGTCGGCGGGCGCTATTCGCTTTGGTCGGCCATCGGCCTGCCCATCGCCATCGCGGTGGGGGCGGAGAATTTCAGCCGTTTCCTCGCCGGCGCCGCGGCGATGGACGCGCATTTCCAGGAGGCGCCGCTGCGGCAGAACCTGCCGGTGCTTCTGGCGCTGGCCGGCATCTGGCGGCGCAACGCCATGGGCTGGCCCTCGGTGGCGCTGATCCCCTATGACCAGCGACTGGAGCGTTTCCCGGCCTATGTCCAGCAGCTCGACATGGAATCGAACGGCAAGCGGGTCACGCGCGACGGCCGGCCGGTCGGCACCGCCACCGGGCCGGTGATCTGGGGCGAACCCGGCACCAACGCCCAGCACAGCTTCTTCCAGCTCATCCATCAGGGCACCGATGTCGTGCCGGTCGATTTCATCGCCGCAGCCGAGCCGCGCGAGGCCGATCCCGGCCAGCACGCGCTCCTCTTGGCCAACTGCCTCGCCCAGGGTCAGGCGCTGGCCTTCGGCAAGACCGAGGATGAGGTCCGCGCCGAGATGGCGGCCGAGGGGCGGGGGGCGGACGAGATCGACCGCCTCGCCCCGCATCGAACCTTTCCCGGCGATCGCCCCTCGACCACC
>RFIR01000581.1 GCA_003695135.1 Alphaproteobacteria bacterium
CGGTTGACGAAGATCAGCTCGCCCTCGCGCGTCATGCGCACAAGCCCCACCGGAACGTGATCGAGAAACCGGTCCGGGGCCGACAGCGTTCGGGCATCGTCGCCGGCAGGGAACAGGAACAGCTCGCGCACGCCATCCGCCTGATCGTGACAGTGGCAGCGCATCCGCGCGCCGCCGCGCCGGAGCCGGTGCACCCCGCCCGGGCGCAGCGGAAGATCGTCGAGGATGTCCTCCAGCCGCTCCGGCGCCGGCATGTCCCGGGCCGGGGCGCCGCTGAAGGCCAGGATGCGGCCGTCGCGATCGAGCCGCAGGTAGAGAAAGGGCGCGTCGCGATAGCCGGCCTCCTCGCCGTGGTTTCCGCAGCGGATCAGATGCCAGACCAGCCTTTCCTCGCCGCTGAGATTAACCACCACCGCATCGCCCAGCGCGCAGCCATCCAGCCTTTCGACAACCACGCCCTCGAGCAGCGCTCGGCGCGCGAGGCGATTGACCGCATCCCGCGCCAGCCCGCAGACCCGCTCCATCGCGTCGTCCATCGAACTGCCCGGGCCCAGATCGCCCGCCAGGGCGTTGGCCACCAGTACCGTGCCCTTCAGATCGGTGACCATCACCGGAATGCTGGCGCTGCCGCAGATGGTATCGAATGCCCGGCGCAGCCTTTCGCCGCCCGCGCCCTGCCGGACGGAAAACGCGGTATAGAGCCCCGCCCCGGCCATGCCTATCCCGAGCGAGATGAGAGCGATGCGCGCCACCGCATCGACCAGCAGGTTGGCGGCGATGGCCAGGGCCAGGCCGAGCAGGGCAAGACCATAGCCCGACAGGCGCGGTGCCGGCTTCCATGTCGAGGTCAGGGTGGAATCGGTGCGCGAACTCATGGGTGGCGTCGGCCTTTCCCCGGCGGGGGATCGAACCCCAGTGCTCCCTCTTCGTGGAGCTGAACCCCAAGCGCACCCTGATGCGACAATGGCGGGGCGCCGGCGGCGTGTCAACCTTTTGCCGCGGCGGCCCGTTGCAAAAGGCAGGTAAAAAATCCGTCACCGTCACTCGGCGGGGTCAGTTGCTGGGATCGGATGGTGGCGAAATCCGGCCTGCGCCGCAGGAAGGCAGCAATGCGGTGCTCGTTCTCGGTGTCGAGCAGCGAGCAGGTGATGGCGCAAAGCCGCCCGCCCGGGCGCACGAAGCCGGCGGCCTCGTCGAGAATGCGGTCCTGCAGACCGGTGAGCGACGCGAGCGCGGAGGCATCGAGGCGCCATTTGCTTTCCGGATCGCGCCGCCAGGTGCCGCTGCCCGAACAGGGCAGGTCGGCGACCACCAGATCGCAAACCGGGCTGGCGGCGCGCAGCTGCGCCGGGGTCATCCGTTCGACCCGAACCCCGGCGCGGACCGCACGTATCGCCAGCTGGTCCATCCGTGCCGGATTGGCGTCATGGGCGATCAGCCGCCCCTGCCCCTGCATGTGCATGGCCAGCGCCAGCGTCTTGCCGCCGCCGCCGGCGCAGAAATCCAGCACGGTCTCGCCCGGCTGCGCCTCGGCCAGCCGCGCGGCGCGCTGGCTGCCGATATCCTGGATCTCGACGAGGCCGGAGCGATAGGCGGCAGAGTTGCGCAGGCGCCCGGCCCCTTCGGTGACGCGCAGCGCGGCCGGCTCTGCCTCCAGCGGCAGGGTTTCGATGCCCTCTTCGGCCAGCGCCCGGCCGGCGGCCGCGCGGGTGATTCGCATCAGATTGACCCGCAGGTCGAGCGGGGCACGCTCGCGCATCGCCGCCATGACCGGCGCGAAACGGTTCCCCAGCGAGCGGCGCAGCGCATCGGCCAGCGCCGGCGGGACATCGAGCGCCACATCCTCGTCGGGCGGCTCGGCGCGCGCGAGCGCTGCGCGTTCGGCCGCGGTCGGCGGCGGCGGGGCGTGGCCCTCGCCGGAGAACTCCGCCAGCCGCCCCTCTGCCGCGGCCAGCGCCAGCATCAGCCCGCGCCCGGTTTCGGCCCCGGCTTCATGGGCCAGAGAGCGCCGGCGGCGCAGCCCGGCATAGACCAGATCGGCGATGGCGGCACGATCCTTCGACCCGGCGAAACGGTGCGCCCGTCCCCAGCCGGCAAGGGTACGGTCGGCCCGCGCGCCGGCCAGCACCGCATCGAGGATCTCGATCGCCGCCGCAATCCGGCCGCCGGGGGTCACCGCCCGCCCCCGCCGCCGGCGCGTTGCCGCGACACCGCTTCTCGGGTTACGTTCATCTGCCGGCAACCGGTAATCCGCCCGCGCCGAACCTGCAACCGGAGGACAGCAGATGTTGTTCCGACCCGCCCTGATGGGGCTCGCCCTCTGCCTTTTCCCGGCCATCGGCCCCGCCGAGGAGACGGTGCAGCCCGAACGCACCTTCAGCCTGCGCGCGGCGCCGCGGGCCGAGGCGCGCATCTACATGGCCGCAACCGCCAATCCGCTGGCCACGCGGGTTGCCGCCGACATCCTCGCGCGCGGCGGTTCGGCCGCGGATGCCGCCATCGCGGCGCAGTTCATGCTCAATCTGGTCGAGCCGCAAAGCTCGGGCATCGGCGGCGGGACCTTCCTGCTCTACTGGGACGCTTCCGACGAGACGCTGACCAGCTATGACGGGCGCGAGACCGCGCCGCTGGCGGCAACCCCGCGCTACTGGCTCGACGAGACCGGCGAGCCGATGAAGTTCTTCGACGCGGTGCCCGGCGGGCGCTCGGTGGGGGTGCCGGGCACGCTGGCGGCGCTGGAGGCGCTGCACGACGCGCATGGCCGCCTGCCCTGGGCCGATCTGCTGGCGCCGGCCATCGAGCTGGCCGAGACCGGCTTCGAGGTCTCGCCGCGGCTGGCCAAATCCATCGCCGCGGCGCAAGAACGCGGGCTGACCCTGTTCGAGCCGGCGAAATCCTATTTCTTCAACCCCGACGGCACGCCGCTGGCTGCGGGCACGGTGCTGAAGAACCCCGAATTCGCCCTGACGCTGCGGCTGATCGCCGATGCGGGTGCCGAGCCCTTCTATGACGGCGTTCTCGCGGGCGACATCGTCGCCGCCATCCGCCATGCCGGGAAGAACCCCGGGGTGATGACGCGCGAGGATTTCAGCCGCTACCAGGTGATCCTGCGCCCGCCAGTCTGCGTGAGCTACCGGGTCTATGAGGTCTGCGGCATGGGGCCGCCCTCCTCGGGCGGGCTGACGGTGGGCCAGATCCTCAAGCTGCTGGAGCCCTTCGACCTCGCCGCGCTCGGCGACACGGCCGAGACCTGGCATCTCTTTGCCGAGGC
>RFIR01000090.1 GCA_003695135.1 Alphaproteobacteria bacterium
GTATCCCGGGGGTGAAGGCCGCGACCGCGGCCGAGGGGGCAGCGCCCCCTCGCCCGGCTCACACGCCGCGCGGCGGCATCACCTTGCGCGCCCGGCCGCGGACCAGACCCAGCCGGTGTTCGCGCCAGATGATGAAAAGCCCCGCTGCCACCACCAGCGCCGCGCCGGACAGCGTATCGCTGATCGGTACCTCGCCGAAGGCAAAATAGCCGACGCCGATCGCCAGCAGCATCGAGGTGTATTCGAAGGGTGCGATCAGCGAGGTCTCGGCATTGCGATAGGCCTGGGTGAGGCAGATCTGCCCCAGCCCGCCGAGAATGCCGGCCGCGACCAGCAGCCCCGTCGTGGTCGCATCCGGCATCACCCAGCCATAGGGCAGCGTGACCAGCGACAGCAAAGCGGCGAAGACGCTGAAATAGAACACGATCGCAGGCGTGCCCTCGCTCTGGACCAGCTTGCGCACGAAGACCTGCGCCAGCGCGGCGAACACCGCCCCCATCAGCGCCAGGATGGCGCCGAGATTCTGCGCATCGCTCGTCACCCCCTCTGTCAGCGTCAGCCGCGGCGACAGCACGATCATCACCCCCGCCAGGCCCAGAATGACGGCGGCGAGCCGGTACATGCGGATGCGCTCGCCCAGAAACATCGCCGCGAAAATCGTCACCAGGATCGGCGCGGCATAGCCGATGGCGACCACATCGGGAAAGGGCAGCAGACCAAGCGCCAGAAAGCCGCACCCCATTGCCGAGACGCCGACCAGCGAGCGCCAGACATGCGAGATCGGATGGCTGGTCCGCAGACCGCGGGGAAATTCATGCCGGGCCATCAGCCAGATCAGGATCGGCGGGATGGCGAAGAAGGAGCGGAAGAAGACCCGCTCGCCCGCCGGCACCTCGGCGGCCGTGGCCTTGATGATCGAGGCCATGGCGGTGAAGAGGACGACCGAGAGGATCTTGAGCGCGATGCCCCTGAGCGGATTCATGATGCCGGCCCCGTTTCGGATGCGGCCGGTTCTAGCCTGCAGGCGGCCGGTCGGGCAATCGCCGGCCCCGGCATGGCCGGCATGCGCCTGACGCAACCGTGCATCCGTTGCGCTTGACTCGGCGGGCCGGTGCGGATTGTTTGCGCGCGCGCCAGGCCCTGCCCGGCAACGCCGCCATCGGACAACCGGAGACGATCATGGTCAGCCGCGTCATTCCCGTCGAGCCCTTCGATCTGGTCATCTTCGGGGCGACCGGCGATCTGGCCCGGCGCAAGATCCTGCCCGGGCTGTTCCGGCGCATGGTGGCCGGCCAGATGCCCCCCGAATCGCGGGTGATCGGCACTGCCCGCCGGGAACTGACGGACGCGGAATTCCGGGCGATGGCCGATGCGGCGCTGTCCGAATTCGCCCCCGAGGCGGACCGGACACCGGAGATCCGGGCCACCTTCCTCGACCGGCTCGATTACGTCCGGCTCGACGCTCTGGGCGCGGAGGGCTGGGACGAACTTGCCGTCAGGCTGCGCCCGGATTGCGTGCGCGCCTTCTATCTCTCGGTCGCGCCGACGCTGTTCGGTGGCATCGCGCAGCGGCTGACCGAGACCGGGCTGGCGACGCCCGACAGCCGCATCGTGGTGGAAAAGCCGCTCGGCCATGATCTGGCCTCGGCCCGGGCGCTGAACGCTCAGCTCGCCCGGGGCTTCAGCGAGCGCCAGATCTACCGGATCGACCATTATCTGGGCAAGGAGACGGTGCAGAACCTGATGGCGATCCGCTTTGCCAATGCGCTGTTCGAGCCGCTGTGGAATGCGCGCCATGTCGATCATGTCCAGATCACCGTGGCCGAATCGATCGGCATCGAGGGGCGCGGCGCCTATTACGACCGCGCCGGTGCGATGCGCGACATGGTGCAGAACCACCTGATGCAGCTTCTGTGCCTGACCGCAATGGAGCCGCCGGCAAAATTCGCCGCCGATGCGGTGCGCGACGAGAAGCTCAAGGTGATCCGGTCGCTGGAGCCGATCGGGGTGGCCGAGGTGGCCGAGCGGACCGTGCGCGGCCAGTATCGCGCCGGCAACGGCTTTGCCAGCTATGCCGAGGAGGCCGGCAATCCCGACAGCCGGACCGAAAGCTTCGTCGCCATCAAGGCCGGCATCGCCAATTGGCGCTGGTCGGGCACGCCGTTCTACCTGCGCACCGGCAAGCGGCTACGCGCCCGGCTTTCCGAGATCGTGGTGGTGTTCCGCGATCCGCCGCATTCCATCTTCAGCGGCCAGAACCAGGCACTGCACGGCAATGCGCTGATCATCCGGCTGCAGCCGGATGAGGGGATCACGCTGATGATGACGATCAAGGATCCCGGCCCGGGCGGCATGCGGCTGACCGAGGTGCCGCTCGACATGAGCTTTGCCGAGACGCTGGGCGGAAGCGGCGCCCTGCCCGACGCCTATGAGCGGCTGATCATGGATGTGATCCGCGGCGACCAGACGCTGTTCATGCGCGGCGACGAGGTCGAGGCGGCCTGGGCCTGGACCGATCCGATCATCGCCGCCTGGGAGGAGCTGGGCACGCGGCCGGCGCCCTATGATCCGGGCGGTTCGGGGCCGGAGGATGCGCTGATGCTGATGCACCGCGATCACCGGCGCTGGCGGGAGATCGAGGCGTGAGCGAAGACGGGCCGGAAGGGGCGCAGACCCCGGGGGCGGGCGATCTGATCGCATTTCCCGACCGCGAGGAGCTGATGGACGGCATCGCGCGCCGCGTGGCCGAGGCCCTGCGCGCGGCGATCGCCACCCGCGGGCAGGCCAGCCTCGCCGTGCCCGGTGGCACCACGCCTGCGCCGTTTCTGGAACGTCTCTCGGAAATGGCGCTCGACTGGGACCGGGTGAGCGTGCTGCCAAGCGACGAGCGGCTGGTGCCGGAAAGCTCCGAACGCTCCAATGCCGGGCTGATCCGGCGGACCCTGCTGCAGGGCAAGGCGCAGGCGGCACGGCTGCTGCCGCTTGCCACCCAGGCGATGCTGGAACGGCCCGAACACGCCCTGCCGGGGCTGTGCAGCGCCGTCGCCGCGCTCCTGCCGCTCGATCTCTGCGTGCTCGGCATGGGCAATGACGGGCACACCGCCTCGCTGTTTCCCGGCGCCGACCGCCTGCAGACGGCACTTTCCGACGACGCACCGCCCGTCATGCTGTTGCGCGCGCCCGGTGCGCCCGAGCCGCGGCTGACGCTTACCATGCCCGTGCTCCGGGGGGCCGGGCAGCGATTCCTGCTGATCGCGGGGGCGGAAAAGAAGGCCGCGCTGATGCGGGCGCAGCAGGAGGGGCCGGTGGAACTGGCGCCCGTCAGGGCAATTCTTCCTTTTACGACAGTGTTTTATGCGCCCTGAGCGGCGCGATTAACCACGGCTCCGGAAATGTGCGGCGCATCACGCCGGAATTTCGTAAAATACGATACGTTCTGGTGCAGAGGGATGATCCGGGCGCCCTCGAGACAGTGTTGCGTTTCCCGGATGTGTTGAAAGGGTTGGGTCATGTCGGACCTGCAAGACGTCGTGTTCGCGAATGCGCCTGCCGTTTCCCGCCGGGCGGTCGATGTGTCGGTGGCGAAAGGGGCAGGGCGTCCGATGCCGGCGAACAATCCGCTGGCGGATGCGCGCGGGGATGTGTTCTTCGATCTGCCCGAGGCGCTGCAGCCGCTGGGGTTCAGCAATGACGGCAGGCAGATCCTCGCCAGCGGCACCGTCGCCCTGCGCGCGGATGCCAGGGGCTGAGGCGGCAGGCATCGATGGGACGGGAGCCGGGGTGACTGGCGGTGGGCTCCCGTTCGCGTGAACCGGGCAGCCGCGCGCAACCCGACGGACCGACGCCCGTCCGGTCTGCCGGCCTGCCAGCGGAGGGAAGGGATTTGCGCCGCCGCGGCAGCTTCTGCCGCAGGCGCGGCGGATCAGCCCTGACGGGCCTTGAACCGGCGCTGGACCTTGTTGATCACATAGGTCCGGCCCTTGCGGCGGATCACCCGGCAATCGCGGTGCCGGCCCTTCAGCGAACGGAGCGAGTTCCTGATCTTCATCGTCTTGTCCCGTTTCCTCTCTCCGGCGCGCTGCCGATGGCCCCGCGCCGACGCTTCCCGATCACGTTCCGGCTTCCCGTCGCGGCAGGATGGTGGGCGTGGCTGGGATTGAACCAGCGACCCCTACGATGTCAACGTAGTGCTCTCCCACTGAGCTACACGCCCGAACGCAAGCGACAATATGCCGGACA
>RFIR01000582.1 GCA_003695135.1 Alphaproteobacteria bacterium
GACCAATCAAAACTGCGCGCGCGTAAAATAATTAGAAAATAACTTCGCAATCAATATTTATAAATAAACAGTGAAAACAGGAAGATCGCATGTGGCGCCACAATTTCGTGGCGCCCACGTGGAACGCTCGGGTCTGGCTGGTTGAGTTTCGCAGGGGTCTCTGACAAAGAGTCCAGCAAAATCCGGGTGTAGACAGGCATTTTGAATGTGCCAGTTTTCAAACTGATCAAATCTGCACGCGTATAAAGTAATTAGAAGAGAGTTCTGCAAAACTCCGGCGCGACGGGGCATCCCATGCGAGACGCGTTTTCTGCAAACGTGTATTGCGTGCGTGTAAAGTAATTTGAAAATAATTCCCCAATCAATATTTACCAAATAGGTGAAAATCAGGAACAAACTTCGCCGGCGCCGTATTTCGCGGCGCCCGCACGGAACGCCCGGGTCTGGCCGGCAAGGTTTTGCAGAGGTCTCTAGAAAATAATTCCACAATCAATATTTATCAATCAACGGTGAAAACATGGAAATCGCATGTAGCGCCGCATTTCGCGGCGCCCAGGCGAAGCGACAGGGTCTGGGCAGCGGAGTTTCGCAGGGGTTTCTTCCAATTACTTTACGGGCTCAACCATGATCCCACTAAAGCCTTGTGTTATTCGAGAATCCGCCTGCATCCATGAATTGCAGGGGTATTCCAATTATTGCACCTGCGCGAGGATTTTCGTCTGGCCGTATGGCGCATTCGGCTTCGGCTCGGCGGAACGCGCCTCGACGGCTGCCGGGCGATCATCTGCCAGGGCCGTGCGGCCCGGATCGTCCGCGCCAACCACCCCGACACCATCACCTCGCTCACGGCACGAAGCCGGGCGGCGGTCAGTGATCAGGGCGGCTGGTATCACACGGGCGTGCAAAAGCGCGCCCGACCGCGAATCGGGGTATCGACGGGTGGTGCGGAAGGTTCTTCCGGCCGGGGCGGCCCGCCCGAGGGCTGGCTACAGCCTTCCGTGGCAGGCCTTGTACTTCTTGCCCGAACCACAGGGGCAGGGCTGGTTGCGCCCCACCTTGCCCCAGGAACCGGGATCATTGGGGTCCATCGCCGGCGCGGTCTTGCCGCGGCGGGCGGCGCGGGCAGGATTTTCGGCCGGTGCCGCCGTGGCGGGATCGGCACCCACCGGTTCCAGAACCGGCGCTGTCGCCGGCGCCACCTGTCCCTGCGCACCATCCACACCGGGCTGGTCGGCGATTTGCGCGGCCTGCTGGGCGGCGAGTTGACGCAGAAGTTCCTCCTGCCGGGCGCGCTGCTCCTCCTCGCTGAGGATATGCACCCGCGCCAGATGCGAGGTGACATCCTCGCGCAGCCGGTTCAGCAGCCCCTCAAACAACGCAAAGGCCTCGGACTTGAACTCGTTGAGCGGATCGCGCTGGGCATAGCCGCGCAGACCGATGACCGAGCGCAGATGCTCCAGCGTCAGCAGATGCTCGCGCCAGCGCTCGTCGATCACGCCGAGCAGGATCTGCTTTTCGACCTGCCGCATGATGTCGGCGCCGTATCTGGCCGCCTTCTGCGCCATCAGCTTGTCGGTCTCGGCATAGAGCCGCTCGCGGATGACCTCGTCGTCGACGCCTTCCTCCTCGGCCCATTGCAGTACCGGAATGTCGGCATCGAAGAACTTGATCAGCTCGCCATAGAGCCCCTGCATGTCCCACTGGTCGGCATAGGCCTTTTCCGGGATGTGCCGGCGGACCAGATCGTCGATCAGCTCGTGGCGCATGTCGCGCACCACGTCGGACAGATCGTCCGCCGCCATGATCTCGCGGCGCTGGCTGAAGATCGCCTTGCGCTGGTCGTTCATGACGTCGTCGTATTTCAGAACGTTCTTGCGCATGTCGAAATTGCGCGCCTCGACCTTGGCCTGCGCCTTTTCCAGCGCCTTGTTGACCCAGGGATGGGTGATGGCCTCGCCATCCTTCAGCCCCAGACGGCTCAGCATGGAGTCGAGCCGTTCGGAGCCGAAGATGCGCATCAGATCGTCTTCGAGCGAGAGATAGAAGCGCGACAGGCCGGGATCGCCCTGCCGGCCGGAGCGGCCGCGCAGCTGGTTGTCGATGCGCCGGCTCTCATGCCGTTCGGTTGCGAGCACGTAGAGACCGCCGGCCTCGATCACCTTGCGGCGCGCCTCGTCGATCTCGGCCCGGACCCGCTGGCGGATCGCCTCCTCGTCGGCGCCCTCGCCAGCCTCGGCCAGCGCCTCGGCCAGCCGCATCTCGAAATTGCCGCCGAGCTGGATGTCGGTGCCGCGCCCGGCCATGTTGGTGGCGATGGTCACCGCGCCGGGCACGCCGGCCTGGGCGACGATGGCTGCCTCCTTTTCATGGTAGCGGGCGTTCAGCACCTGATGCGGGATGCCCTTTTTCGCATGCCGCCGCAGCGCCCTGGCGGCACGCTCCAGATACTCCCGCCGCTCCACCTCCTTGCCGGGCTTGATCCCGGCGATCCAGCCTTCGATGCGCTCTGCCGTCTCGTTCAGGAATCTGGTGTTGGTGAGCAGCCCCGAGAGCAGCTCGGACTTCTCGATCGAGGTGGTGCCGACCAGCACCGGCTGGCCGCGGTCATGGGCCTCGGCAATGCTTTCGACGATGGCGGCGTATTTCTCC